>JAVEYB010000035.1 GCA_034003725.1 Candidatus Zixiibacteriota bacterium | reverse complement strand
GCCAATCTCTGGGGGATGGTGCAGGGTTTTACCGCCCACGCCCGCAGCCTTGATTTCGCCAATCATCGGGTCGATCTTGAGCGGCGGGCGGGGCAGTTACTTGTCCCCGCGCATTGATTGTTCTCCCTTTTTCTGTGAGGGTTCCGGGTTTTGTCCGGGACCCTCTTTTTCTGCCTTTTTGCTTGACTTGATTGTTGTTTTGTTATACAATTCTTACTGCAAGCGGTAATAATTGTTAATCGGAAGCTCAAATGCCGGGAATAAGCTCAAAAGAAGAATATCTCATCGCTACCTTAGGTGAACGAGGCAAGCGAATATTCACCGTTGACGAAGCCGTAGAGATTCTGGCAATCAGCAAATCCTTCACGTCCAAAATCATTCATCTTCTCACCAAGAAGAAGAAGCTACAGCGCATCGAAAACGGGAAGTATCTGGTGATTCCTCCCGTCGCCTGGAAGAGCGGGAAATTCACGGAAGAGAGCCTGATCATTGCCGCCCAGTTGATCGATCCCTACTACGTCAGCTACTGGACGGCGCTCAATTTCTACGGCTGGACCGAACAGCCGTCACGAACCGTCTTCATCGCCACCACCAAATTGAAACGGCCGGTGCACGTCGCCGGAACCGCGTTCAGGTTCGTCAAGCTGAAACCCGAACGATTCTTCGGCTTCAATGAACAGTGGCTCGGAGATCAGAAAGTCAGCATAGCTGACAAAGAAAAGACCATCGTCGACTGTCTGGACCAGCCACGGTACGCCGGTGAAATCGTCGAAGTGGCCAAGGGACTGTGGAACGGACGAACGGATTTCAATTTCGACCAGATGCTCGGCTATATCGACCGGATGGGGAACTCCGCCATCGTCAAACGCCTTGGCTTCTTGTTGGAAACCCTGGGCATCCTCGACTCGCGCGTCAGGTTAGGCTTGCAGAAACGCCTCACCTACGGCTACGTCGATTTGGATCCCCATGGGAAGGGCGCCAAGCATACGCTCAATGCCGATTGGCGACTCCGCGTCAACGTGAAGCAGACCAACCTGACCGAATGGATACAGCATTAGCATATGATCAGCGCCGACACCATCCGCACCATCGCCGCCAACAAATCGATTCACCCTGGGGTGATCGAAAAGGACTACGTCTTGTCCAAGACCCTCATGTCACTCGCGGCCATTCCGGAGTTTCGGACGCACCTGGTATTCAAAGGTGGCACCGCGCTCAAAAAGTGCTATTATCCACATTGGCGGTATTCGGAGGATTTGGACTTCACCGCAAAGGCGGCGCTGGCTCCTTCTCAAATTCGCGACATGTTCACAGCCGCTGTGGACGGGGTCAGTAGCGCGTTTGGCCTGCCGATGAGAGTGAGCGAATTCTCCCAATATCCGAAAGATGTCGAGGCCATCGTATCTGCTCAAATGAAGCTCAGCTACGATGGGCCGTTGCGTCAGTCAAGCGGGCAGAAGAACAATATTCGAGTCGATATCGCGCTTAACGAGGAGATCGTTCTTCCGACACCAAATTTGAATGTGGTTCAGGAATACGCGGACGATATCCCCGCGTCATTACCCACCTATGCACTTGAGGAGGTCGTGGCGGAGAAACTCAGAAGCATTCTCCAGCGCGGGAAGAGCAGAGACTACTACGACGTCTGGATACTCCTCAAGGAGTATGGCAAGGATTTCGACCACCAGCGTACAAAGGATGTTTTTTTGAAGAAGTGTCATTCCAAGGATATTCCCGAGCCTAAGGTAGAAGACTTCTTCAATACAGAGCAGTTGGCGGAGGCCGAACGATTCTGGGAGCGCGGGTTGGCGCACCAGCTCACGGTCCTGCCAGCATTCGACACGGTATTGAAGGAGTTGAAAAGCCTGATCATTGCAATTGCAGGTGAAACAACGAATTGACTATGACCAATAACAAAGAAGCCAAAGCGCGCATAAAAATCAACGAGCTGCTGAAAGATGCAGGATGGCGCTTTTTCGATGATAAGAATGGCCTGGCCAACATCCAGCTCGAACCGAACGTCAAACTAACCGAAAGAGACATCGATGCGTTCGGTCACGATTTCGAAAAGACTAAGCACGGCTTTATCGACTTCTTACTGCTCGACGAAAGAAACTTTCCCCTCGTAGTACTGGAAGCCAAGAAAGAGGAAAAAGACCCGCTCGACGGAAAGGAGCAAGCTCGTCGGTATGCAAAATCCCTCAACGTTCGATTTGTCATTCTCTCGAATGGCAACCTGCACTACTTCTGGGATCTGGAGCGTGGCAATCCGGAGATCATCACCGAGTTCCCGAGACAGGAGTCCATCGAACATCGGAAAGAATTTACACCCGACAATAAGCGTTTAGCAGAAGAGAGGGTTGAAGACGACTACATCGCTTTGACGCAAAACGCACGATTCAAAGACGATCCGAAGTATAAGGCAGAGGAAACTCGATCCAGGTTTCTTTTGGAAGAAGGGCTTCGAATTCTCCGGCCGTATCAGTTGAGAGCAATTCACGCCTTACAGAAGTCGGCTGGGCAGGGGAGCGACCGTTTCCTGTTTGAAATGGCGACGGGCACTGGCAAGACATTGATTTCCGCTGCCATTATCAAACTCTTTCTCCGAACCGGAAACGCCAAACGCATCCTGTTCTTGGTGGATCGGCTGGAACTGGAAGACCAAGCTCATAAGAATTTCGTCAGATATCTGAAAAATGATTTTACCGCAGTCGTCTATAAGCAAAACAGAGACAGTTGGAAGAGCGCGGACATTGTCATCTCGACAGTGCAGAGTTTTTCTTCTCAAGACAAGTACAAGAAGCTATTCTCGCCGACCGATTTCGATCTGCTCATATCCGACGAAGCCCATCGCTCTATAGGAGGGAATTCACGGGCTGTATTCGAGTATTTTGTCGGCTACAAACTCGGATTGACGGCCACTCCGAAGAACTATCTCAAAAACATCGATCCAAACAGGCTAGCCAGCAATGATCCGAGAGCATGGGAACGTCGTCAGCTACTCGATACCTACAAAACATTCGGCTGCGAAAGCGGAGAGCCGACGTATCGCTACAGCCTGTTGGATGGAGTTCGTGAAGGTTATCTCATCAATCCAATTGTCGCCGATGCCCGGACGGATATTACCGCCGAACTACTTTCCGAAAAGGGCTACGCAGTCATGGTTCCGAATGAGGATGGCGTCGAGACCGAAGAATCGATGTTTGGGCGCGACTTCGAACGGAAGTTTTTCTCCGAGAGGACAAATCAAGTGTTCTGCAAGACCTTCTTGGAGAACGCACTGAAAGACCCTATCAGCGGTGAAATTGGCAAGAGCATCGTCTTTTGTGTCAGTCAGAAGCACGCCTCGAAAATCACCCAGACACTGAACGTCATGGCTCACCAGCTATGGCCTGACAAGTACAATTCGGACTTCGCGGTTCAGGTCACGTCCAACATTCCCGGCTCGCAACAATTCAC
>JAVEYB010000034.1 GCA_034003725.1 Candidatus Zixiibacteriota bacterium | reverse complement strand
AAATCCCACTCGCTTATCAAGGAATTGAGGAAGGCCACTTGTCTTGGGCAGTATTAGGTCAAGCAGAATGAGATCAGGCGTCAGCCGTTTCGCCAGCGCCAAACCTTTTTCCGGCGTACTTGCGGTTACCAGGGAAACGGTCTCTTCCAATGAGAATTTGAGCGTATACATGTGCAGGATGTCCGGGTCGTCGTCGATGAGGAGCACGGTTTTTTGGTTCATAGGGGTGATCAGAGCTTTTTGAGACGTAGTGACACCATGTCAACCACGTCCTGCGGTGTCAGCTTGGCTTTCATGACATAGGCCTCGGCTCCGAGCTGCTTGCCTTTCTCCGCAGAATCCTTTTCGCCCATGTTGGTCAACAGGTACACAGGAATGTCCTTGAGAGCCGGGTCCGCCTTCATGCGTTTCAGCACCTCAAATCCGTCCAGATCGTCCATGCGGATGTCCAAGAGCACGAGGTCAGGCTTCCCCTTTTTGACCATGTCGAGACCGTTGTATCCGCCGGTGGCGACCAACAACTTCAGACCGGACAGCCGGAACTTCAGTTGATACATCTCGATCAGGGTGGGGTCGTCTTCTATCAGGAGGATGGTGGCATTTGTCGGGTCCATGCAATTACGTTCCTTTGGTTTTAGGCTGATGAAGCGGCAGGGTGATCGTCACGGTTGTTCCTTTCCCTTCTCCGGGGCTGTCGAGCTGAATCTCGCCATGATGCTCGTGTATGACGTTCCTGGCGATGAAAAGCCCAAGTCCTGAGCCGTCGGTGTGTTGGAAAGTCGATTTCTCTCCGCGCGAAAATTTCAGAAACAGGCGCGGCTTATCGGTCTCGGGGATACCGATGCCGGTGTCCCTGACGGCGATTGTAACCTTCTTTGCGTCGACGGTCAAACCGATGTCCACACCGCCCTTGTTAGTGTACTTTTCGGCGTTGTCTATGACATTTTCGAGAGCTTCGCGGAGCATTCTGGAGTCGGACTCAATCGTTATCTTCTTTGTCGGTGGGCGGAAATTCAGGTACAGGCCTTTACGGTCGTAATTGGGCTTGAGCTCAGAGATCGTGTTTTCAATGATCTCGATCAAGTTGGCCGTCGCGAACTTGAAATTGAGATTGCCGCCTTCAAGTTCCATCGCGTCGAGTAAGTCGTTCACGATATTCGACAGGCGGTTAGCCGACTCCAGCATATGCAGCTGGGCGTTTTTCCGTTCCTGGGCCGGTAGTTTGTCGAGGTCGCCGTCTGCCTGCATGGAGAGAAGGCCTCGGATAGCGGTCAAAGGCGTTCGCAGTTGGTGTGACGCAATGGAAAGAAACTCCGACTTCATCTTAAGTAAGTCCTGCAGGTGGCGGTTCTTCTCGTGAAGCTCGCGGGTCTGTTCGGCAACCACTACTTCCATTGATGAGTACAAACGGGCGTTTTCCACGGCGACAGATGCCTGATTTGCCAGGGTCTTCAGAAGGTCCATATCTTCCTTTGTGAAGGCTTCACGCGTGAGCTTCTCGCCGATGAGAACAAGGCTGTTAACGGTTCCCTTGACAACTAGTGGAAGTATAACGGCTATTCTCAATTGCTTCATCTCTTTCTTGAGGTAGTCGCTGCCAGGAAGCGACTCAGTCGGTGCCGCGGGTTCGCCCGCGACGACCGGTCTTTTCAAGCCAGCGTCCAGTCGAGGTTGGATGTGCTTCTTGAGGAATGAGTCAATCAGGCGTTCCTCGAATCCGATGACTCGCTCAAGAGCTAGTGACTGGACTTTGGGGCCGGTTCGAAGGGCAATGGCGGCGTTGTCGTTCCGCATGGCTCCCTGAATCGTCTCTACGATGAGGGATGTGACCTGATGGAGGTGGAGAGTCTGTGATATCCGGCTGGCAAATAGGTCCACAGTACCCTGGTAGTCATACAGACCGGTGAAAAAGTACTTGTTTGCGATATGCCGCAAAACGCGGCCAATCAGGGAGAATCCGACCAGAAACAGCGGCGTGATAACAACGGCCGACATATAAGCGCCGGGCGTATGAAGCCCCCCAAACAAGTGCTGATCAACCCAGACGGTGACATAGTATGCCACGAATACGAAGACGGAAAGACCGGCATAGATAAAGGACTTGCGCAGAACCAGGCGAATGTCCATCAGCCGATGTTTTACGATTGCATAGGTCGTCAGAGTCAAGAAGACGACCATTGCCAGTGGACCGAGAAAACGGATTTCGGCAATATGCAGAAGCGGCAGCACAAGGTTGGTCCCCCCAGCAAACCCAATGGAAATCGAAAGGCCGAGCAGGACATATAGAATCTGGAACCCGTGGGGTGTATGCTTCAGTCGGCGGTAGGTGCAATACATTTGATACAGTGATACCGAGAAGCCACAAAGCATGAAGATCAGAAAGGCCGGCTGTCCCCAACTGAATACCGTGCCCGCAGTCGTGTAATCCAAAACGATTTTGTCGGTCAAAGACAGGACTACGAATAGCGCAGTGACAATAAGGGCGAGGATAGCTGCGGCTCGGTTGCCAAGTCTTTCATCAGGGAAATACCGAGAAAAGAAATAGAGCATCAGTACAACCAAGGCCGATGTGGCAAAGGAGAGACGCGACCAGAGGACAATCTGGCTGCTGACAGTGAGTAAATCGGTGACCAAAATGGTGATCGCCCAGAGAGTGGCCGCCAATATGACAAGCCAGAAATAGAGCGTGCTTCTGACCTTCCGTCCCTTCCGAAAGACAACGTAGACAAGAACGAAATTATAGACAATAATCAGGCTGACAAGGGCAGTAGACATTAGTGAACGGGACGTTTAGCATATAGTTCCACGTAATCGGCGCCGAGTGAAGCGGCGCGGTCGTGTTTTCGTAATATGCCGGAGATTCTCTGAGCATTGAGGGTGTAACGGGGTTCCGCCAAGACTTGCTTGATAGCCGCCATGATCTGTTTGGGCTTCACCTGGGTCGCTTTGAGGAAATACTTTTCGCGCTTCGAGAAATCGAGCAGATTCACGGCATTGAGGTTTACTCCCACACCAAGCTCGTGAACGCGAGCGGCAATCGTCCCCTGATCAATATTGTGCGGAATAGTAACCAATGGCTTACCGTGCCAGAGAGCCTGCATAACCGTGCCGTGGCTGGCCGTATTGACAACCAGCTCTGCAAGCTGAGCGACCCGCAGACCGGGCACGTATTCATAGAGCTTGAAATGGTTGGTATCAGGGGGAAAGTCAGTCCGCTGGAAGTTCGGCCCGATACTCATGATGATATTCCATTCCGACTGTCCAATGAACAGCCTGATCAGGTTGTGATAAACATCTCGGCGGAAGATTGACCCTCCCAGAGAGACATAGATGAGGGGACGCTTGGGATCGTGAAACATGCCGCGCCGGTCGAATTCCATGTCCTCGAAGCCCCGCCAAAACAGCGGTCCGATGAAATGGACATCGTCGCGGGTATCCGGCTCCAGCGGTTCGAATGCCGAGACGCTCGGAATGAGAATCGGGTTGTGCGAATGAAGATCCGCGCGCTTGGAAGGAATATATCCTATGTCCAAGGTCTTGTAGAATTCGCGAATTTCGGCTAGGTAGAGTTCCTCGAATCGCTTGGTGAACACCGGCCGGAGGGCATTGCGAAGCAATACGTGGGGAAGCGCCGCAGTCGACTTCCCCAGTCCGAGAAGGCCGCGAAAGTGGTTCAGCCACTGGGCATTGAGAATCGTGACGTACGGAATGCGATATTTGTGACGAATAAGCGATCCGAAGAAGCTCGGCGAATTCACGACGATATCGGGTTGAAACTGCTTTGCAGCGGCTAGCTCGTCTGATAACCAATTCAGAAACAGGCCTCGATTCTTGCGGAAGTAGCCGATTGACTGGTCTTTCTCGTCATTAAGGTTGACCTCCGCATGACCTGCGCCAAAGACGTCGTAGCCCGCCTGATTGATGAACGGTTTCCGGACGGTCGTGGTCGTGAAAAGAATCTCGTGGCCCCGACTCTTGAGCTCATCGGCAATGGCCAGCGAGCGAATTACGTGTGCGATTGATCCCCCGGAGTAGGGGGTAAAGAGGATTTTCATCCTTGTTGGATTAGTGAAATGCTGGTACCCCTCAGGATCAGACAGCAATGATGCGGTGCAGGATTCTGCTATGGCACGTAGCAAGCCAATACAGAATGGTCTAATTATAGCTCTAAAGCGCTGTTATGACCAGTAAGGCCGGATGCGGCTTGCGTCCGGGAGACTGTTTTCGTGATCACAGTACCGGCGTGATTTCCCAGGAAAGATTATCGTCGATCGGTCAGCCGTGCAGCCCCTTCAATCAAGGTGCGGCGAAGCGGAAGACGTATAACCCCTGTTGCCCGGCTTGGGAATCGTCATCAGTAACGTACAGATAGTCGCCCGCTACAAACATGTCATCGGCGTGTGACGGAGCGGCAACGAAGTCAATCTGTGACGGCGCAGAGCCGCTTA
>JAVEYB010000033.1 GCA_034003725.1 Candidatus Zixiibacteriota bacterium | reverse complement strand
TCACCGCACTCCCGGCCGGGAATCGAACCAGCACCGGGGAATTCCTCGGTCTCGGATATTCCGCAAACTTCTGGACATCATCGCAGGACTCCGGGCAGAATCCGATCACGAGAAGTCTCGGATACACGTCGCTACTGGTGAGCAGGGGAATCGGAGTCGGAACGAGCGGATACTCAGTCCGCTGTGTTAAGGATTAGATAGTTCGTTCTTGCACAGTTCAGGTCCTGAGTGGGATAAAAAACAACCCCGGTCCGCAGATGGACGAGGGCTGTTGGAATTGCGTAGGTGCGTTATTTGAGAAGCAGCATCTTCTTCGTTTTGGTAGCACCCTCCGTGCGCAGCCGGTAGAAATAGATGCCGGAGACCTGTTTGTCGGCTTCCCACACCGTGGTGTGATTACCGCCAGCCAGGCTGCCATCGACGAGCAGAGCCACCCTTTTCGCTCTGATGAGAAAACTGCATATACCACGCGTGCGGAATTGGAGGGTGTGAAAGGCGAGTTGATAAGAACAACCCGTTTACGGTATAATCAGGCTATCTGCCACACCGTAACACGACGACTCAATGGGGCAGCAATACAGCTACCCTCAGCGCCTAACTACGGCTGGCGTACTCCCACCAAATTAACGCATCACAAGGATGAAAATCCTCTTTACGCCCTATTCGGGGGGATCAATCGCCCACGTCATTCGCTCGCTGGCCATTGCCGATGAACTCAAGAGTCGGGGCCACGAGATTCTTTTTACGACGACCAAAGTTCGGAAGCCCTTTATCAATCAGGCCGGATACGAGGTCTACGGGGCAGGCCACGCGGAGGTCAACCTCAATGACGAGAAGGATCAGTCGATTGGCTATTTCCGCAAGAACAGAGACCTGTTTCTCGATTGGCTATCGGATGAACTGGCCGCTGCAAAGCAATTCCAACCCGACATCGTGGTGAATTCACCAAGCTTCTTCGGTTCGCTTATCCGCCACAAGTATCACATTCCATACGTCACGATTCTCAATGCCCAGTGGTTGAACCATTTTCGCGGGCTTCTCGGACTGGGGAAATCAACTGCGGCCCTTCCGCACGTCTTGCTTCGAAATGCCCTCCGTCCGGTCTTCACCAGACGATTCGAAGAACTCTACCTGGCCGAAATTCGAGAGTTCTACAAGACCCTGGACATCGGATATGTTCCCTCCAAGCGAGCGGATCTTCATTCGCACAACCCAATTCTCGTTCCGAGCGTCTCGGCATTCGAGCCGCTGGAACCGGATACGCGCGACGATGTCCATTTCATCGGACCGCTGTTTTGGCGGGGCTTTGAGGATATGGAATTCGACCGGCGCGGCATGTTTCACGACCCCAATCGTCCCCTCATCTATGTCTCTCTGGGAGGCTCTATCTTTCGCCGTGATGTTTATCACAACCTGATCAACCTTTTCATCGGACAGTCGGAATGGAATATCATCATGAGTATCGGACCGAACTTCAAGCGGACTGACTTCCCGCCTGATACTGACCATTTCAAGCTGTATGAATACGTACCAGGTCTGCGGGTTGCTCGGCTTGCAGAGCTGGTCGTTAATACGGCCAGCCACGGCACGGTTATGCAGGCCCTCTGGCACGGTAAGCCATTGGTCACGATTCCGCACAATATTGACCAAGGGACGATTGCCGCTCGAGTCCACGAACTTGGTGTGGGAATAAACCTCAATGCCGTAAATCTGCTCGATTTCTCGAAGCGTGAGAAGTACTTCCTCAAAGCAACCCAGGTGAAGCCCAAACAGATCATGGCTGCTATCAAGCGAGTTCTAGCGGAGCCTCGATACACCCTCAACGCACAAAGACTCTCCGGCATACTGCGAAAGCACGACCGCGCCGCCTCACTCGGCGCCGATTATGTGGAACTATACGCTAAACGTCCCGTTCGCTAATGTCTACTGCCCTTGTCAGCCTGATCATTGTCTATAACTTCGTTCTTGTTTACGTTGTCTTCAGGAAGGGGCGGAAGGTAAGAAGTACGCTCTACTTCTGGCTCGTCATCTTGGCGGCCACCTTCTGGGCGATCACCATTCTGGTTACTGATTTACTCGCTATCAACAGCCAGATTGTTCTCTGGTCGCGTCTCTCCTTTGCCACCTCAGCCTTAGTCGTGCTGATGCTCTATTTCTTTTCTCGGTATTTTCCAGAGGAAAGGCTCGGCAACCGCGTCGCCGCCATCTTTGCCTTGGTTATTACCGCACTATTCGTAGCCCTGTCGTTAAGCGACAGAATCGTTTTGGATTATACGTCCGCAGGCACAGTCTTCGGTTGGGGGCAGCCAGCTTTCCTGATCTTCATGCTTTTCGGGTTTTCCGTATCTCTGTATCAAATGTATCACACTTACCGCCGACTGAAGCATACACCCCAAGGGTTCCAGATTCTGTATGTTCTGCTTGGTCTTTCGATTTCCATCGGGATTGCCGTGGGCACCAACCTCATACTGCCACTTCTGCATATTGCGGAAATCCGTTTTCTCGGTCCGCTGGCAATGGTCGTCTTCCTGACTTTGACAACTTATGCAATCGTCAAACATCGGCTGATGGATATTCGCCTGGTATTGCGCAAGTCGTTTATCTATGCCGGTCTCTCCGTCTTCGTATTCGCCGCATACTATGTCACCGTCTGGGTAGATCAGCACTTGTTTGGCGGGCTTCACACGCCCGGCGCATATTTGTCGGCAGTTGTTATCACGCCGTTGTTTCTCGTCGGGTTCTCCCTGATTGGCCGCATTCTGCGGCACATTGCAAACAAGTATTTTTTCACCGGCCTGTATGACTACCAAGGTACTGTAGACCTATTTGCAAGCCAGATTTCACAGACCATCCACCTCCATCAGGTCACATCCCTCATTGTAGAAACGATTCAGGGAACCATGCGGAATGACAATATAGCCATTGCCCTTCGTACCGGAACAAGAGCCCCGTCACTCACCTTTGAGCGAGTAATCGGCTTCGAGGAACGCCTGATTGATCCATTCCTCAAGAAGCACATCCAACCACGGCTGGACGCCGGCCTAAAGAAACCGGTCGTCGCTGGAGAACCGGTGACACCAACCGAATCGCTTCCCGGCGGCGACTACCTCAAGAAGGAGATGAAACAATTGGGGATAGCCGTCATACTTCCGTTAGTTGTTAAGGGAAGCGTCAACAGCCTAGTTCTTATTGGCGATAAGCTCACGCGCGAAGCCTTCACCAAAGAAGATATGGATCTTCTTAAAACCCTAGCTAATCAGGCGTCCGTCGCCGTGGAAAACGCCCGTTTGTATTCATCGATGGAAGTAGTGGTCGCCGAACAGACCCGCGAACTTCACGAAAAGAACCGCCATCTTCAGGACTTACTCAAGATGAAGTCAGAGTTTCTTTCCATTGCGTCCCACCAGCTACGAACACCTTTGACGGCTATCCGGGGCCTTCTTTCCATGCAGGCTGACGGCGATCTGGACAAACTGCCGGTCAAGGAGCGCAAGGACGCTCAGCTTCATATGCTAGAGTCAGCCAACCGCCTGTCGAATATCGTGAACGACCTACTTGATGCAATGGAACTCGAGGGTGGCAACCTCAACTTCAAGTTCGAGCCTGCCAATATAAGCGAGATCGTTGAAAACATCATTGCCGAACTGAAGCCCAATTATGACCGCAAAGGCCTCTATCTCAAGTTCCGTCCTCCGGAAGGGCAGGTGAATATCGAAGCTGACCCAAGAATGCTCCGCGAAGCGCTCGAAAATGTGATAGACAATGCCGAGAAATACACTAATAAAGGCGGGGTGGAAATCGAACTGATTACAAACGACAACGTTGTCACCATCGCCGTAAGAGATACGGGCATCGGTATCCCGGAATCGGACAAGACGAGGCTCTTCAAGAAATTCTCTCGAGGTGAAAAATCCACATTCCAGCACACCGATGGATCCGGGCTTGGACTTTTCATCGCCAAGAACGTTGTAAGCGAACACCACGGTGAAATCATTCTCGATAGCGCCGGTGAGGGAAAGGGGACAACCGTAACCGTCACACTGCCGCTTACCCAGCCCAAACATAACCCAACTTAGCTCTATGGACCCGAAGAAAGCCGCCATTCTCCTGATCGAAGACGACCCTACCTTGATCGAAATGTATCAAATGAAGTTTCGCCTGTCCGGTTTGAAGCTTCTGGTAGCTACCGGCGGATACAGTGGTCTCGCCATGGTCAAGAAGGTGAAGCCCGACCTGGTCCTGCTGGACATCCGCATGGATGACCTCGATGGCTTTGAGGTGTTGAAACGTATGAAGGCTGATCCGACCCTTAAGGACATCCCAGTTTATCTCCTGACCAACATGGGAGAAAAAGACGCTGCCGAGAAGGGAAAGCGGCTTGGTGCAGATGCCTACGTAATGAAGGCCAAACTGACCCCGCAGGAAGTCGTCGACATGGTGTCCTTACGTCTTAATGAGTCCCAATCACACCTATGACCCGGACGACCGTACTTCTCATCGACGACGACCCGGACATCCTGCACATGTATACGCTCAAGTTCTCATTGCAGAAGGCCATTGTCCTGGCAACTGCGAGCACACCGGAAAGTGGCCTGGCGCTGGCGAAACGC
>JAVEYB010000032.1 GCA_034003725.1 Candidatus Zixiibacteriota bacterium | reverse complement strand
TTGAGCGTCAGTTGCCAGCGTATATGAGAAGTGATCAAGTAGAAAATGGCTGGTTCTTGGTAATTCGATACCGAGACGGTAAGAAGTGGGACAAGCGACTGCAATCGATTCCGGCACGATTAGCAAGGGTAAATCAAGATAAGCACCTAAATTTGAGTTACCTGACCATTGACGCTAGAAGACAACTGTCGGCATCCAAGCTATAGCCATTACTGATCGGAGACTGCAATGTTCATGCGGTATGCCGCCAGTACCATGAAGTTGCCATTTTGAGCCGGTATGTAAGCAGCTTATTCGTGTTGATTCTGAACCGACATTCTGTGTCGCCAATGAAAAAGCCAGACCTGGGGTCTGGCTTTTGATGCGTGTCCGATGGGAACATCAGCCCGCTTTCCTGATGCAGTTCGCGGGCAGTTCCGGAAGCTGCACCGGCGGTGGCGGTGGGGGCAGGAGTTCCGGATGATGCTCAGCGAGAATCATCTCCAGTTCCACCCGACGCTTCTGTTCCCTGGCATAGCGCTCCAGCAGATTACCGGTGTACCACCCGATGATGGTCGCGGCCTTTTCTCCGAATTTGGACTTTGCCCAGGCCACGAATTTCTCATGATTGCGTTCACGCCATTCCCTTCCGGACGCCAGCATGATATTGAGCTTCTTCAGTTCGGCGATATGTTCGGGATCCACGACTTGCTCCTTTCAGTAGCAGTTGCGAAAGTTCTATTTCATAACTTTCTGCTGATACCGAAAGACTTGGCAGTCTACCACAGTGACCGAATTTGTCAATCCCCGGCATGGGCGCATGGTAGGTTTGAAATGGATTAAACATGCCCGGGCCTCAGCTTTACAAATGGCTCATTTTGGAGTAGACTAGACAGCAATTGCTGCAATCTTAGGCAATTATCCGGGGCAAAAGGTTCGAACTTTTTTCACTAGCCCCCACCAGATTGAAAATGCCGGTGAGGCAGCCCGTTTCCTCGGCTGTAGTTGGCCGAGGATTTGAGGTTCGAACATGGCATTTTTCGCTGTCGCGATTTCTACCGTCTTTTGGATTTCTCGGTATGGTTCACGCGCTGTAATTAGCGCTTTTTTGTCCCGCAACAGGAGGTTCGAACATGAAGCCCTCAAGAGGCGCTTTTTTCTGTCTTCTGACCCGGAATTGAAAACTGTGTGAGCATTTTCGGCAGCGGCGAAAACCTGCTCAAGTGTGGCTCGCCGCTGCGATATCGTCTGCTCGGGCCGGTCTATGCGCTCCTGCAACACTGCCATTCGCTCCTTCAGAGCGGCCTTGCGTTTGGCGAATTCGTCATCGTCAATCAACCTGGCAAGCCGCATATTGAGTAGCTCGTCCAGCTCACTCCCGAGGAGGGAGAGCTTTCGCCGCAATTCGGGCTTCTCTGATTGAAACGCGGCCCCATCTTCTCGGTCCATTTCATCGCTTGCCGCAAGTGCCCACTTGAGGAATCCTTTTGGCAGACTGATTGAACTGGTCCAATCGGCAAGCTGCTTTTCCAACTGCCGTTCCTCGATAGCTTTTTCCGCGCAGTCGTAAGGGTATTTGTGGCGCGTGCAGTGGTAGTATATGTACCGATGACCGTATCGATTCTTCTTATGCTCGGCGGTAATCGCCGCTCCGCAGTTACCGCACCGCAGCAGCCCGGTATACGTGAACGAATGTCGGTGCGGCTTTGGCATGGACTCGATATCAAGAATCCTCTGGGCCTTGTCGAAGTCCCTTTTGGAGATCATCGGCTGGTGCGCGCCAACATACAGCACTCCGTTGTATCTGAGCGCCCCGTAGTAGAACGGATTGCGAAACAGGTAGTGAACGGCAGATCGGGCGAGTGGTCGGCCGTACCCGTTGCTTCGGACTCCATTGGTGAGGCCCCAGTCCTCGATCGCTCTCCGGTGAATTTCAGTCACGGAATACTGGCCCGTCAGCAGGTGCTGCCACATCCGCTTCACTATCGCGAATCGTTCGGGATCCTTGACGATGGTCTTCGTTTCCTTGTCGTTCCTGTAACCGAGGGGAGCGCACTGCGGCAGCCACCCCTGTTCCAGTTTGGCGCGATTGCCACGCTTCACGTTATCCGACAGATCGTCCACATATTTCTTGGCCATGCCGAATTCGAGCTGGAGCCAAAATTTGTCATTCCCGTTATTGGCCAGTTCGCGCTGAGGGGTGAGGATAGCATGCAGCGTCTTTTCATCGAGTGCCCAGATGAGCGCGCCGCCATCTACGGGATTGCGAGCCAGACGGTCCAGCTTCCAGCAGAGGATGGCGTCGAACTTACCCGCCTGGACGGATTCCATGAGTTTGGTGAATATCGGCCGTCCGGGGGATTTGGCCGATTTACTTTCCGAGAATACCGAAGCAATGGTCCAGCCTTTGGCTTGGGCGTACTGCCTCAATTCCCGAATCTGCGAATCAATGGAAAGAACCTGTCGGTCTTCCGATTCGGTCGATTTGCGGGCATAAATGGCTATCTTCTCCATACGGGCTGATGATGAAAGCTTCGGTTATCGTGGTATTAACCAGCGGGATTCGACAATTCGGACTTTTCGCTATTGATCTGCTCTTCCGCGATTTCCAGCAGCAGTCGTGCGTAATCCAGTACGTTGGAGGCCATTTCCCAGGCTTCCTCATCGGAAAGCACCCGGCCTTGTTCTTTCTCGAACATAGTCTTGAATTGTTCAATGTGTTTTTGTTTTAGCGGCATACTGCTGCAGTATGCCAGCGGAAGTCTCATATGCAGTAGTACCGCCGGAGGAGGAGGCCTGGCGAGCTTCTGTGGATAACGGAATCTCCGTTTTTCGATTGACTTTCCCGCTCCAACGTCATAATCTTAGAGGAAAGTGACCTTCCCCGTCAAGCCCCTCCGTACCCTTCTTCTCTGACATAAGCGGAGTTTCGCGGTTTTCCGAGAAATGCTCGCTCTCTTCGCCTTGGGATTCCGTGCGCTTATTCTGTCCGGTTTTCTTCATCTTCGCACCTGCGACTCGGCTCTAACCACAGCCGAAAAGCGGCTCATTCTCTCACGAACCATGTATGCCAATCCTACGTCAGCTTTCTCTAAGAAAGCGACATTCAGTCTCCGCTTCTGCAACCCCGAGGAGCCACACCGCCGAATATCACCTGGTCAAATCACAATTGAGCAGGCTTCTGGACGCGACCCATTCGGTTCGCGACCGGACGATTTTGGCGCTCATGGCAGGAACCGGCATGCGGCGGGCGGAGGTTGTTTCGCTCGATATCCGGGACCTCAGGCTCGGGGAAAACCTTCTGGTCGTGCGCTCAGGCAAGGGCGGGAAGTCCCGTCTCATTCCGCTCACATCGACACTGGCAGCCTTGCTTCAAAGCTGTCTCGGTGGCCGCACGGCAGGGCCGGTGTTTCTGAGCAGGTTCAAAGGCCCGCTCTGCAGCAGGCAACTGAATCGTATCGTGGAAACCGCCGGGAAGCGGGCGGGCATCGACCATCCGGATCCCCGGAAGATTCGGCTCACCTGTCACCTGTTCCGTCACACCTTTGCCCGATTGTGGAAAGACGCCGGAGGCAGCATTGAGACATTGTCCTCGATTCTCGGGCACGCCAGCCAGGCTACTACCCTCGACCTATACGGCAGGGAAGGGTTGTCCGACGTCAGAGCCAACTACGCCAGAACCATGAAGAAAATCGGCATATAGCCGGAAACTCAAACAAGGAGGAACAATATGAAACGAACGGCACTGGCACTGTGTCTTTCGGCGCTGCTGTGGTCGTGCAGCGACGACAACGGCACCAATTCAAATGGCAATGACCCTGTCGCCCCACAGGTCGTCTCCACCATTCCCGCGAACGGCGCGACAGCTGTGTCGCGCGACATATCCCTGCAGGCCACGTTCTCACGGGATATGGACCCGGGAACCATTACTTCCGCCACCTTCACCTTAAGCGGCGGAGTCACCGGCGTCGTCACCTACAATGACAAAACAGCGGTCTTTGATCCGGTAGCAACTCTCGATGCGGGTGCCGCATACACCGCGACGATATCGACGGCGGCAAAGGACCAAACCGGTACCCCGCTGGCCAATTCCTATACTTGGTCGTTTACTACAGCCGCCTCGCCTGCAAACACGGTGACGGACATCGACGGTAATGTATACCAGACCGTAACCATCGGCACGCAGGTCTGGATGAAGGAGAATCTGCGGGTTACCCATTACCGCAACGGCGACGCGATTCCCCGTAAAGGCAATTCCACCGACTGGACCAATTACTTTCTCGGAGCGTTTTGCGAATACAATAACAACATAGCCGACGCGACTACCTACGGCAGGCTGTACAACTGGTATGCTGTCCACGACACCCGCAATATAGCTCCCGCGGGATGGCACGTGGCCACTGATGATGACTGGAAGCAACTAGAAATATTTCTCGGCATGAGCCATACCGAGGCCGATCGCATGGGTGCGCGCGGAACCGATCAGGGAGGAAAACTGAAAGAACCGGGCACCGCCCACTGGGCCAGTCCCAACACCGGTGCCACTAATGAGAGCGGGTTCACCGCACTCCCGGCCGGGAATCGAACCAGCACCGGGGAATTCCTCGGTCTCGGATATTCCGCAAACTTCTGGACATCATCGCAGGACTCCGGGCAGAATCCGATCACGAGAAGTCTCGGATACAC
>JAVEYB010000031.1 GCA_034003725.1 Candidatus Zixiibacteriota bacterium | reverse complement strand
GTATTTCTTCTGACAACTTGGCTATCGAGTGGTCTTTAGGGGATCGGCGCCTGCATCATCGGGAATCCCAATGTGAATCCGTTACGTATCCAGTTAAGCATCTCAATCCTGGTACACAATTACAGGTCCCAGAGCTAATCGTACTACCATCCACTACTTTGGTGGCGACGAAAGTAACAGCAAAGACCAAAGACAAACGCCTGGTCGACGCTGATGTGGGCGTTTTCATTTTGATTCCTGTCGAAGTAGTGATCACAGCAAAAGACGAACAGCCGTTCGCATTTCACCTAAATATAGGCGCGATTCAGGCTACTTCCCTCAACCACCTTACAGAGCGGTACAGGCAAATTCTGGATTACCGTAAGAGCAAGCAGCGGCTCAGAAGTACTCTAGCAGAGGCGGCCTACAAAATCGGGTGGAATGGGAACCCGACTACGTCCTTTATCGTGTTCTGTAAATCCGGATTGCCGGAGTTGAGCGGGCATGAGTTGACAATTGATACGTGGGACTTGCGGATTAGGAAATTCGTATCTCGTCGTGGAACGAACAAAATCGAATTGACGGCAGCCGAGGGCGAAACGACGGAAGACTTCTTTGGCCCATCGAGTTAGGTTTTGTCTTTTATGTACCCCCCGATAGCGGTAATGTAGTTCCAGATGACTGGTCAGCCCTTGTAATAGAGGACACGTACACCACAAAGCACTGCTCTTCAACTCCTCCTCGCAGTGCATACAGGTAAGCCGAGCTTTTGACGCTCAAAGTAACACCATTGCTCCACTTATCATAGGACTTTTGTGATACTTCGATAGTTTCCTGGTGGACTACTCTGCGTGATCCTGTGACCGGCATGAGCCCATCTTCTTCATTCCACATATAACAAGAACTAAACGGCTGACCCAGATTCTTGACGCGTTCTCTCCAAGAATCAAAGAGTGATTGTACGGACTTTGCACCAAAACCAGGCGTGTGGGGAGTCCCCATAGGGGTCCTATCGACCCATATGCGATAGTCCTTCGCTAATCCGGTAGCTGCAAATTCACGGATTCGAAGGGCGGGGCAGTCACCAGTCTTTGAATTCGGCCGGTAACGAAGGCAAGCTATTAAGTATGGGGGGCCAGAAAGTTTCAGATCTGCCAGCCGTGCAACCAGGGTAGGAAGTGTCACCTGATACCTCAATGCGAGAAGGTGCAATTTGTGTATTAGCTCATGCGGGGAATCCTGCGGGAGAGGTAGGATGTGATTTCTTATGGTCGATTTTGGAACCAGCAACGCCCTCGCGAAATGGCTGCAAATCTTCTCCTCCATCTCATACTCATCGCTCGCCAGATTGAAGCTATGATGCTGCGGCATGTCGGAGTCCGTCCTATAGAAGAGGGTATGTCCCAGTTCGTGGGCAAGTGCGAAGCGCTCATTTCCTTTCGTCAGACCGCCTCCCAACTCGATCCGAAACCCGCCAGCAACCGGTATCAAGCGAGCCCCTCGCGTATCACCAAATCGGAGATTACTACTGAGAACTATTCCTTTCCTCCGTATGAGTTCGTGCACATTGATTGGGATCTCTACGGAACGAATACCGTGTGTATACGCGGACTCAGATATGAGTTTCCAAGCCGCCTTTTCAATTGCAGTTGACACGGAGTGTGCATTGAACGTCTTCAATAGGTGCCGTTCAGTAAGCGTTCTGTCAATCCTTCGCGTCATCTTGTAGTTTGAGGGAGAGAGACAACTCGCCAAAGTGCTTCAGAGTCAACTCTTCCGCATACTCCTCATAAGACGACCAACGCAACCTCTCTCCAGGCTTCCATGCGGCGATTAGAGTTGGGGTGTCGCTATACAGAATCTGCTGGGCGATGGTGTCTATTTGTTCTTGATATGTCTTCTTCTTAAACGGGAGTGACTTCTTTCGGGACAATAAGACTGATGCTTCAAGAAGCGTAAGAAATCGTTGACGCGTATCGTCATCCGTTCCTATCAATTCTATTAGTTTAGCGTCTTCCGCAGCAAGGACTGACAGGTCAGCAAATGCTTGTTTGGGAATGTCAAAACTGAGTCCAGTGATGAACTCAGTGATGCACTTCAACATACGTTTAGCGGTAACATCGCCGGAGACAGTGAAGTCGTGGGAACGAACCTTGAAGTAGCCTTGCGCCCGAGGAATCTCGAACTTGTCGCAGAAAGTGTCGGTTATGATCTTGCACTTCGCTTTGTTAGCAAAAACATCAGGTGAGACGAATATATAGGCACGCCACAAATCCCAATAGTAATCCTGAAGAACTTTCACATCGGCAAAATACACAAACTTTTTCTGAACTCTGAGCGGATGGACTGCTCCCTCCTTTATTTCCAAACGTGCATCAACTTCTTTAGATTGCATATCCCCCGCTGGGCAGTAGATAACGATTTCGCCTGATGATAGACCGGCCGCTTTTTCAAGAGTACGTTCCAGTGTGATTCTGCCGCTGGCCGATGGCGCGTCCTCTGGTCCCCTAAGTGTTTCCGTGAAGTATGGGACATTATGCTTACTTGTTAATACCAAGTCAGTGTCGACGACCAGGAGCGTTCTGTATATACTCCTTCTGCGGAATCTCAGCCCATTATACAACCGTCTCTGCAGTGGGGCATCTGACTGGTCTGTCAGAGGCGCTTGCCCAAGGTAATTGATGAGTTCTGAGTCGGATAGATGTGTCATATGCGGCGGGGAAGGAACCGCTTCACAGTCTTCGCTCCAAGGCGCAGGGTAAATTTTCTCATCGTCACGGGGACGGGCTTGCGCAGTGACTATTTCGAATAGCTTAGCCAACATAGCGCTCGCGGCTGCCTTTTTATGGTGGTAAAATACACGCTCTGCCATTTCATAACGCTCGCGCATTATGGAGAGAACTTCGGTCGCTACGTCTCTTCGCTGCCCACCCTGACCCTTTCGGGTAACCATAATTGACACGCGTAACCCTTCATCAGGATAGTGCTTGCCTGGACGCACCGTCAGATATCTGAACAACCTTTTGTGGAACCGGGGCTCCATCGCGAGATTAGTTCTATCTCGCGGCAGATAGTCGAGCAAATCAGCACAAATTGTGTTTCCAACCACGTCGCTCATGAACGGATGAAACATATGTCTTGCCACAAAGTCCCGGTGCCAGTTTTCGAGGTTATTGAGCCGGGCGATTGACTCCCCTGTAGCACCCTCCTTTGCTGTGAGTAGCCGGTCACTGAATCGCTTTAATGGTTCTGTCTTTTCGCACCAATTCAGAATGACATAAACCAACTGCCCAAGTTCGCTGTTGGGTATTTTTTCAAACCACTGGTCGTATTGCTCAGTAAACACTTTTGCCAGCTCACTCGATTCATCAAACATCATGGAATAGAGTCGAGGGCCACCTAGCCTGTCGTGACGTTTGAAGAGGCCGGCGAACTCGTCTTCCAACGTGTGGCCGAAAGGGACATGACCAAGGTCGTGCAACAAGCCGGCGACGGCGACGACTTCCGACAAACCACGCCAGCGTGACTGGCGCGTGACAGTGTTGGGGAGATCGGTGTTCGGTGGGTTGAATTTGAATGCATCAGATATGTGCTCGCCAGGATGGTCCAATTGCAGCCGCTCGTGGTTTTGGACAATGCGACGCATGATAGTTCGGCAAGCAAAATAAGTACCAATTGAATGTTCGAATCTAGTGTGGCGTGCTCCGCGAAACACAAGATTCGAGAAGCCTAGCTGCCTCAACTCTGCCAGCCGCTGGAACTCCGCGGAATCAATAATCTCTACGGCAAGCGGACTTAGTACTTTTGCGTCATAGATCTGGTCCTGTAATACCTTCCCATACTCTGACATGAGTAGCCCTTTCTCCCGAAGGGTCTAGCTGTCGCGGCCCAAGATGAACAGGTCCTTCGCGATGGAGGTCATTGACAGAAAGCCGCATCGGGCTATGATGACTGTGCATTCAAGTTGCTGCCTTTCCAAAGTAGACAGTTTTGAGTGTTTTCACTGTGAGAACCCGCTACCGGGTAATAGCTAAAACGAAAGGAGGTGCGATATTGAAGACACCAGGTAATCGGGGTCTATCACGCGCGCAAGATAATGCCAAATGCTCGGATAGGCAAGCGAAAAGCCGAGCCCAGAGTCTGGCCATTTCACTCGCGTGCTTGGAGTCTGATATCTCGATCAGAATCCAAAAACCAAAATCGTATCTTGCCACATATCAGGAGATGAAACAACTCGAAAGGAGACTGACCCATCTCCGATGTAAGGCGCAACGGCTGGCAACATGCCTGTGATCTAGTGAAGCATCGCCATTAGCCGACAAGTTAGGGGGTTATCCAGAAATGATCCCCTTTCTTTTAAATTGAAGTTGGCTTCGACGTCGCCAGGATGTGCCCCTGCACTCTATCCGTGTCGAGGGACAAAGATGTGGACTCACTTCGCCCGAAAGGTCAGCTTACTCACCGCCTTCGACAAATGCTCCGGTGCAAGATGCGCGTATATCATCGTCGTCTCGATGTCCGAATGCCCCATCAGCTTCTGAATTGTAGCAAGATCGACTCCTGCCATTGCCAAGTGGCTCGCGAATGTGTGCCGAAGTGCATGGACTTTGGTTAGGTCGTCAATCTTAGCAAGTCTCCCTATTCGGATAAGTTCTGTCCTCAGCGAGTTGTGCGACTTGCCGGATAATACACTGGAGAACACCAGAGAGCCGGACTCAGCGTCTTTTGATTTTTTGCGCAGCGACTGGAATAAGGCAAAGAGGTCGTCACTCATCGGAATCTCGCGTTCCCCTGTCTTCGGCTGCCAGTCTGGTTTCCGGCGAATGAGAATGAGGCGGTTGCGGAAGTCCACGTCCGCCCAGGTGAGGTGCTCAAGCTCCGCCTTGCGCATGCCTGTCGAAAGAAAAGTGAAGTAGGCCGGATAGAGTCGCTCGGGGCAAGCCGAGAGAAATCTCTCGCATTCCTCTTGGGTGAGAAAGCGGAACGGTTTCTTGTCGTCTACCTTGAGCGGTTTCACGCGCTTCATGGGATTGTCTTTGAGATAATCCCACTTGAGGGCGAGATTCAGCATGGTCTTGATGCCTTCGAGCTCAAGATTGACGGTTCTCGCGCGGGCTCCCCTTCTGCCATTATCGACGGAGGGTGATTTGCCGTTGGGGTTGATCCATTCGTCCCGGCGGAATGCCTTGTAGCCCTCGATGACTTCCGGGGTAATATGTGAGGCTTTGACCACATCAGTGCGCTTTTCGGCAAGGAACCGGCGGAAGTGGTCGGTGACCGCTTTGTAGCGTTTGAGGGTGGAAGCCCGGTGGTTGGTCCGGTTGTATTCAAGAAACTTCTCGATCAGGGACTCGACGGTGATATCCTTGGTCGAGAATCCGAACTCGTTCTTGATGGCCTTGACCTCTGCGTCCTTGAGGGCCAGTTCGGCCATGCGTTTGGACGTACCTATCCGCTTCCTGAACCGCCTGCCGTGATAGGCGATGTCCAAATACCAAATCTTCCCGCGCTGAAAAATCCTCGCCAACGTTCAAACTCCTTTGGCACAAATCTGGCACAAGTTACTTTTCAGGAAGATATAAAACCAGCTAAATGTTTGTCAATGAATAAGATTACTGTCGGGACAAAAATAAAATGGAGGTGGGGGGAATCGAACCCCCGTCCGAGTAAGACGCCAGGCAACCCGCTACGTGCGTAGTCGATCTATCAGGTCTCGTGCAAATCGCTGCCGAT
>JAVEYB010000030.1 GCA_034003725.1 Candidatus Zixiibacteriota bacterium | reverse complement strand
TTGCAGTGCCACATTTTCGATTTACTTCCTGAGCTAAACGCTGCGGTCGATATCTTGCCACCCAATGTCGATTCACGGTTACAAATAAACGAGAAAAGTGCAGTCGCTCAACTTCTAACGAAAGCTAAACGAGGAGGAAAATAATGCCACGAACCGTCTCTTACAGTACTCTAGTAGACAGGCTACTCGAGAAGGTAGGAGTCATACAGCCACCAGTACCGGTGGAACGCATTGCAGCGGGCCAGGGCATTCGTGTTCAAACGAGCCCGCTACCGGATCAGCTTTCCGGGTTACTGTACAGAGAAAAAGGTGCCCAACACGCGATAATCGGTGTCAATAGTCTTCATGCGACAGTGCGTCAGCGGTTCACCATTGCGCACGAATTGGGCCATTTTCTATTGCACAAGGACGAAGTCCATGTGGATCGCGGGTATAGCATGCGCTTTCGCAGTATTCGGTCCGCAACAGCGGAGGATCGAGCGGAAATTGAAGCAAATCAATTCGCGGCCGAACTACTGATGCCGGAGGCGTTTATTCGCAAAGCGTGGAAGACACATGCATTCGCTCTTGACGATGAGTATTCCCTTAGTGAAATGGCTCGGCGGTTTCAGGTAAGCCCGCAAGCACTTACGTATCGTCTGACAAATCTTGGGCTAATCGGATAGAGTCAGTTCGATGAGATTCACTTCCGTGCCTACAGCGCGGCGCTCAATACTGACGGGACACTAACATGATAATGACCAAAACGAACAAACCGATTACCATGACTCGATATTTCGAGACCAATCGCGGCGAGATATACTCGGGCGATTCACTCGAGGTCCTTGAGCACGTTATCAAGCCAAAGTCGATCGACCTCATCATGACCAGCCCGCCATTCGGCTTGGTGCGGAAAAAAGAATACGGCAACGTCGACGCCGACAAGTACGTCGAGTGGTTTAAGCCGTTCGGGCAATTGTTCAAAAGGCTGCTGAAGCCGTCAGGGTCGCTGGTCATTGACATCGGCGGCGCGTGGATTCCGGGACAACCGACCCGCAGCCTGTATCACTATGAGTTACTCATCATGCTGTGCCGCGAACTCGGGTTTCATTTGGCGCAAGAGTTCTTCTGGTGGAATCCGGCGAAATTGCCGACACCGGCTGAATGGGTGACCGTCAGGAGAATCCGCGTCAAAGATTCAATCAACTGCGTCTGGTGGCTGTCCCCCACCCCCTGGCCCCGTTCTTCCAACCGGCGGGTACTGGTTCCGTACAGTGACGCGATGAAGGACCTCCTCAAGAACGGGTATAAGGCGAAAATGCGCCCCAGTGGGCATGACATCAGTGAGAAATTCTCCAATGATAACGGAGCCGCCATACCGCCGAACCTGATCGCTATAGCTCATACTGAGAGCAATTCATCATACCTGCGGTACTGCAAGGAAGAAGGTATCGAACCGCACCCGGCGAGATTCCCTGGCGAGCTTCCGGAGTACTTTATCAGGATGTTGACCAATGAAAATGATCTGGTGGTCGACCCGTTCGCCGGAAGCTGCGTCACCGGAGAAGTTGCCGAGCGCATGAAACGCAAGTGGATATGCGTAGACCTCATTGAAGAGTACCTCAAGGGTGCGCTTGGTCGATTCAACGGCGAGCAAAACCTGTTTCCGGTTGCTTCGCGGAAATCAGGTGAGCCGACCTATTACAAGGCATTCCACCCCTCAGGCTTTTGGAACAAGAATGGTGACGAGCCGCTCGCCGAAGATGGCGGTAAGAAACGACCGGCGAACAGAAGATCAAAGAAGGTACTGACTGCCGCGAAAGAGACTAAGAGGAAGTAACACTCTATGCCGGCACTATCACCAAGCGACCTTATCGACGCGATCCTGAGTGCGATTGAAGAATCCGGTGAATCAGCTATGCTCGTGTCAAACACGCGGACACATCCACGCAAATTTGCGGTGAATGGAGCAACTGGTTCGTCCTCTTTGTGGGTCTATGCGTGGACTCTGACGCCAGGTGGAAGGCCTCAGCTGAAAGACGAGTATCGCATTCAAATGACGTCGGTTTCCTCACCGCTTCAGATCAATCCCTTCGGGTATACGGCCCTATTGGGTTTTGAGCCGAGTCTGAAGATGTTTGCAGGATTCGACCTCGGGCGACATCAGACGTTTACTACCGGCTCCCCGTCGGTACAGATTTCCATTACCAGTTTGCATAAGGCCCTGCAGGACGGTCTGGCGTTTCATCGCAAAGACAACAACGAGATTGCGGTCGGTATCAGGCCCGATCAGTTCATGACCTATATCTACCACGCGCCGTCGCTGCATAAGTACGGTAAACAGAAATCGACGTTTGAAGCCCTTGCCAAGGCGTCGTCGCTGGTTCCGATAGAGGAAATTGCTCTTGGTGAACTGACCAATCCGCGGCAACGAGTGGTGCAAACCGTGAGTCGCCTGTCCAGGGCAGCCAACTTCCGCGAGCAAGTCTTGAATGCCTATGGGCACCGCTGCGCGGTGACGAGGTGCCAGCTGAGACTCGTCGAGGCGGCACATATCCTTCCGGCTGCGGTCGAGGGCAGTATCGATCATGTGGTGAATGGGATCTCTTTGAGCCCGACGTATCACAAGGCGTTCGACAGTGGCCTTATCTACCTTGATTCGGAGTTTTCGATGCGGATCAACCCAAGGAAGCTTGATGATCTGGCAAAACTGAAACTCGATGGCGGGATTGACCAATTCAGGTCATTTCTTGGGAAAATCCACTTGCCTGCCGACAGGCACCAATGGCCCGATGTTCGGATGGTTGGCAGAGCGAACAGGTATCGTGGCATAGAAGGGTAAGTAATGGCGGGAAAACCGGACAGCGTGATTTGAACTGATAATGCCCATTTCTTGGCATTCTTAGTTTACAAAAATTGGCGAAATATCCGCGGCAATCGACAATCCCTTCTTAGTCAGGGTCTAAGTTCATCCTTTCATATGTGAACTCCAGATGAGGTTAGTTCTCACATACAGTTCATGGATGCCCTGAAAAGAGGTTCTTTTACGTCAGTAGGGGGTTAGCGCTACGAGATTGCCTTGAGAAGCAAGCGAGCTTTCATTGACCTGATTCGATCTGGTCGAGCTTCAAGACTGGAGCATCGCCCTTCGGATTCGTTTGTTGCCCCTTGTTCACATGTGCTGTAATCAAGATTGATAGAGTAATCACAAGAATCAGGATAACCATCGAGAAAAGGCCGTTACGAACCGCTTTATGGCTCGCGTGGACCAAATTGGCCACACGTAAATTCGCCAATCTGTTAAGATCCAAGCATCGGATTTGTTTTGCGGTATGTAGTTTGATGTCTTCGTTACCCAGATCATCCTCAACGTCAAGCTCAAAAGTCTCTTGAACGCCGAGTGCGCGAAGCGCAAGGAACCCTGCCAATATCAGATAGACACTGGTTGCTATGAGGGATACCGCCAGAAAGTAGTGAAGCCAGTATCCAGCTAACAACTGACTATTGCTGAGGGGAACGACCTGACCAGCACCGGCGAAAAAAACTGAGGCGGCCAAAGTCGATGAGGCAGCAACGATCTTCGATTTGTCTAGGAGCGATTTCAGCCGCTCCGCGTCTTTTGACCGCTGCTCGATGACGCGGTCAATGGGAGCATTTGTCCTCGGGTCATCGAGATCGGGCTCTGCAGACCGCCGTTGATCAATCTTACAGGACAGACGACATTGGGCGCTGATTAAGGTGGGAAGATCACAAAGCAACTCCTGGAGAATTCGGTCAATGGGCATTATTACTTAACCCCTTGCAAGGCAACTGGCCAATGACACATCTATAGGTAAGTGAGCACAATCGACGAGCCACGCCCATTCGCCGGTGGGATTTACTTCAAGAAAGAAATACTTACCGTCGCAGAGTGCTAAGTCGATGGCGGCAAATGTCAGCCCCAATCTCTTCGTAAGCCGTCGACATTTAGTTTGAATCTCAACGGGAAGAGTGATTGGTTTGTAGCTGAGCGTATTCTTTTCCCTTCTCCAATCGCCATGAACGGGTTTGCCGTTTTTCAAAATCGCGACTGCGAAGATTTCTTCGGCTACGACGGTAACCCGGATATCGATTTTTGCGTCCAATGCCTGTTGGAGTATAAAAGGGGCCTGCTGCAACGATTCGCCCGTCAAATCAGACATTGGCATGAGGCTGGTGTAGCCAAAGAGCTCCTCGGTGGCTGAACGCACTAAGACTGTGTCCAGGCCCTTGACGGCCACAACTTGGTCGTTCTCCAGGTCAAGAATGCCATCGTGAAGATGATTCACAACTCGAGACCAGGGAACCTCAAACCCTACTTGTTGAGCCTTCTGAAGCTGAACTGCTTTGTGCTCGGCGACATATGTCGAAGCGGGGCAATTGACCCAAAGGCAATGGTCGAACACCATGAGATTACGATAGAATGATGCCCACTGGATGCGTTCGTGCTGAGCATCGGTTGGGAACGGAACGCCGTATTCGCGAAGATATACGGGACGTCGAAAGTAGACGGAACGGAGCTCCTGTGGCGTAATATAGAATTCAATTTCTTCTTTTTGTCCACGGAGAGTAGTGCTGAGGGGATCAAGCTCAAGCCGCCAAGTCGATAGGTCCTCAGAATTCAAGCGCAGATATTGAGTGCCTTGTTCCAGTAATCTTGCAATGACATAGTCGACCGAGATGTCAAATTTGCTAGATAGGACGAGAATCTCTGGGGACAGGCAGCTGCGAGATTTCCGTCCAGGTCTATTCTCCCTTTTGGTCCTCACCCGTTTCGATATCCTGTTTTTTTGTCTTAGGTGGATTCTTCATGTCGGAACGGATATACAGATCACCTGATGAAGTAATCCGCCAAGCCCCGACACGGTCGTCGTACACACAACCTGCGGGCGCCAGGTCGCAAGGTCGCGTGTCGCAGTTCACCGCATTCTTCAAAAGGATGTGCCTGATCATGTGTTTCCTCATTGAGTTCTGCCTTGAGACTCTTCGAAAAGATAATATAAAGACCGATCACCATTAACGTCAACCTGTTTTCTGAAAGAGAAGAGGGTTTGACCTACAGTGATCAAACCCTCAGGCGACGATCGTATAGGAGATCAGGCTGCGGCGGCAAGCAGGGCTCCCGCCCGCCGCTCAAGGCGTCAGAGAATTGCCGCGTGTTCAGGCGAAGGTGAGACGGGCGCTTAGGGCGGGGAAGAAGAAAAGCTGGTTATGTAAGTTCGTGGGATTCACGCTAATCGCGGCGTAAAGAATGGAGCAGGTCCCAGTTTAAGTTTCAAAAGGTTCGAAAAGCGTTTATTATCGCCTTAGAATCGTGAGGTACATAATAACTCAGGTGAGAGCGGGCTGCAGAGCCTAAAGGGAAGATACTAGAAAATCCCTATTCGAGGTTGATCGAGACATAAAAAGAGCCGATATTGTGGTCGTTTGTGTCCGTTTCCAATGGAGTGCCAAACTTAGATGAACTCAATAGTCACGTTCTCCTACTTTGTCGAGAGGGACAGTTCGACAATGGCAATCTCGAGTTCATGGTATAAGTCGAGCAGGTGATGAGATGATTACTTGGCTTGAGGGTCTTTCTCTTGGAGAAACACTTGCCCTTTGCGCAATCATTTTGACCTTCCTTTATTTTGCCATCAACTGGCGTGTGGGGCATCACAGAGCTAAGAAATCTCGGGCCTATGACAGGCCGGTTTGGAGGATTTTTGTCGGTGGTTTTTCGATTGCTCAGGGCCAGTCTTATCCTCTCATCTACGGCACACCGATC
>JAVEYB010000029.1 GCA_034003725.1 Candidatus Zixiibacteriota bacterium | reverse complement strand
AGAGACTCTGATCCGGCCAAAAAACCTATTGCCTTCACCGGGCCATTCCGATACTATTGACCTGTTCAAAGCGGGAGTAACTCAGTTGGTAGAGTCACAGCCTTCCAAGCAGTGACCCACCCGACACATCCACGAGCGCTCCGCTAACGCGTTGTCCCGCTTGTCATTATCAGTCCGACCCCCACCAAAAGTTCCCTGATTCCTGCGTGAATGAGTCACAGACACAGGAGTTTAAGGATGAACCAGCTCAACAATCTCTACCACGACGTCGATAATCTATTCATGGGGAAAAACTGGAGAACGTACCTCGATACGTTCCTGTTTGGCTGCCGGGTCCGCAGGCTGACCGACGCAACGATAAACGTCTACGCAGAGCGTCTCGGCCACTTGGCCCGCTATATGGATACCAAACAGATCGATATCGACCAGCTGACCAAGCGCGACCTGCAGGGTTATGTTCTGTCCTTGCTCGGGACGGTCTCTGACGAGACCGTAAACGGCCGTATCCGGGCCTACCGGCGTTTCTTCAATTACCTTGAGGAAGAAGGAGCCTGGGAAGGCAAGCCAAACCCCACGAAGGGCCTGAAGATGGTCAAATGCGAACGGAAGGTCAAAGAGGTCGTTACCCCCATCGAGTACGAACTGGCCCTTGGCTGCTGCAACCGGAAAACCTTTGAGGGGTACCGGAATTTTGCCCTGCTACTGCTGGCCTGGGACGGAATGCTCAGGCGGGCTGAGATAGCCGGTCTTAAAACCGAGCACGTCGACTTGAAGTCGGGCCTGGTCCGGGTTTACGGCAAAGGGCGGAAGTGGAGGGAAGTACCGGTTGGCGCAAAAGCCATCAAGGTACTCCATTACTATTTGACCCGGTACCGCTCCGATATCGAAGGGGATAAGATGTTCTGCGCCAAAGACGGCAGGGATCTGTCCTACCGCCACATCCATCAGATATTCGAACGAATCGGCAACCGGTGCGGTATCAAGCTGGCACCGCACCTGATCCGCCATTCTGCGGCCACGCACTATCTTCGTCTGGGTGGTAGTCCGGCCATATTGAGCCGTATTCTCGGACACACGAGTCTGGCAGTGACGTCTGTTTACGTGAACCTCATGCCGACCGATCTCGTGAATTCATACGAACAATACAGCCCGGCGAATTCGCTGCATGTGTAACGGGGAGGGGGCACATCGAAGCGAATCCGCCCGTCCGCGCCCCCACGTTTCACCTCTCGCGCAGTTTCTTTACACGACGACCACCACCACCATGGCTTGTCTGCAGGTGTTGTAAAGGTATCACAGAGTCTCAGAATACCCGTCCAAGGTAGTACAAGTCTCCACCTTGACGGGCGGCGCTTCGGGCGTACACTGATGGACAGCCGCTATCGCCTGCCCACAGCGATACGCAACCGGCTTGGCCTCAATTCCGCACTCACTTCATTCGCTTGTCATGTTCGGCTACTCCACCCCTCTGTGCTCTCTGAAGAGGCACGGAGAGACAAGCCGACGTGAGTCTCCCCACTAATACAAACTAACCGCCGGAGAAGGGGGCGCTCCCAACCTCAGAGAAAAACTCATCTGACAGTCATATCCCCAGCCAACCCCCGCGGGCGGTAATTGGCCGCCTTGTTCGTTCGGATAAACTGAAACAGCACAGTCATTCATCGTTCTTTCACAATCAATCAAGGAGGCAGTGATGCCGAACGAACAATTGGTCACAACTATCGAGGTGACCGACGAAGAAGGGAACGTCTCTACCAGGGAGATCGTCACCTATGCCGGGCTTCTCTCCAAAGCCCACGAACAGGGTCTCAGGAAAATTGAGACCAGGATCGACCAGATGCCGAGCGCGGATAACGGTATGACGGCGATCTGCACCGCCACCGTCACAACCGCTGCCGGAGTGTTTTCCGACTGCGGCGACGCCAATCCCGACAATGTCCGCACCGGCGCCGTGCCGCATATCATCAGGGTCGCACTCACCCGCGCCAAGGCACGGGCGCTCCGGGACGCGGTCAACATCGGCTCTATCGCCCGCGAGGAACTCGGGGATTACCCGCCTCAGTCGGTCCCGCCCCAGGAAACGCTGCCGCTCTCGGGCGCGCAGGCAGGTGCCGCACAGGGGAGAAACCCCAAGCCCGTCACCGAAGCCCAGAAGAAGCGTCTGCTTGCCCTGCTGGAAAGGCAGGAGAAAACCGGAGAAGAGGCCGAGCGCTACCTCTGCCGGGAACTCGGAGTCAGGCGGCTCGAAGACGCCACCGTTTCACAGGCAAGCGGCCTCATCCACAAGCTCACCCGCGAGACCGCTGCCATGACCAAGGAACTCGTCAACTGAAAGGAGGTAAGTCATGACGCACAATCTCTACGACGCACACCGGCAATGGTGCACTCGCCCGCCTGACGAGCGCTTTGCCGACCTGGACAGCTTGCGAGAGTATACGAGCAGGCTGAAAGCAGCTTCACACGAGCGGGTCACTGAATTGATCGACCTGCATATCGACGTGACCGACCGGCTGGGCCTGGCTCTGAACGGCACTGAGGAACCCGCCCTACTGACGAACTGGTCGTTCAACCAGCTCTGTACGGCTATCGGCGCTCCGGCCAAATATCTCCGATCACTACCCCCGCGTGTGGTTATCGAATGCATGCGCTGGGGCCTCGGGGAAAAGGACGTCGGAGCTAAGCTACTCTACCGGAACGGCGGAGGCGACAAGACAGTCGCGGCATTTACCGGCCCCAACTACGGGCGCATCTGGGATGCGGACGTTGTGGCCGCCCTGCAGGACGCCGTTGCCGGCACCGGCTGGCATGTGCCGCCTGCACGGACGAACGGGCTATCGGAGAATGCCGGGCTGTACGCCTCGGATCGGGATATGTTCGTGTTCTTCGTCAACGACGAAAACCCGATTGAGGTCGGCAACGCCAAACTCGGCCGTGGCTTTTTCTGTTGGAACTCAGAGACCGGCTCCTGCACGTTCGGCCTGACGACGTTTCTCTACAATTACGTCTGTGGAAATCACGTGCGTCATGTCATCGAATGCTAAGCGACTCGACTCAGTCGAGAGAGGCACGAGAGAATGCCTCTGGGCCAGCCAGCTTACTCAAAGGCGAAAGCTGATGGGGACAACAGCATGCTGGAAACGCCGCGACTGCCCGAAAGCGTGTAGGGTGAGGGTGCGGCAAGGCCTGCGTGATACGGCGAACGCTACACTGCGTGAACTTCAGGACCCAGCGATGCAACCGCACATCCCCCGCAACCACGCTTGGCGGGGCCATCGACTCACGGCGGATTATGTCGTTGCCGCCGGAACTCTCGGTCGATGGGCGGAAGTCAATGAGACTTCTCAAGGGACCGAACGAAGCGCCTACGTCACGCTGTTACAGCTTGCATTTGAGAACATGAGATCGCCTACGGGGCGCGAGCCCTATGGTGACGGAGCCTCGATAGTAGTCCGAGGTCGGGAAAGCCGGCCACATGGCGAAGCGAGGCAGGTGTTCTTCGAGTGTCATGGCAAGGGAGGTACGCGCGATGCGTAACGCCGAAACTTGTCTGACAGTCATTCGGAAACGCGGTGAACAACGGTTACCGATAGACGACCTCTACCGGCAACTATTCAATCCGTTGTTGTATCTTCAGGCCTACGGGAAAATCTCCCGCAACGCCGGTGCAATGACTCCTGGTTCAACACCGGAGACCGTCGACGGTATGTCGCTTGCGAAGATTCACGGCATCATTGATGCTGTGCGTCACGAGCGGTATCGCTTCCGTCCGGTGCGACGTACCTACATCCCGAAAACTAACGGGAAGGTGCGTCCGCTCGGCATCCCGACGTGGTCCGATAAGCTTCTCCAAGAAGTAATTCGGATGCTGTTGGAAGCGTACTACGAACCGCAGTTCAGCGACTGCTCACACGGCTTCCGACCCGAGCGAGGGTGTCACACGGCGTTACGTCAGGTGTACCACCACTGGCGTGGTACGGTCTGGTTCATCGAAGGAGACATTCGCGGATGCTTTGACAGTATTGACCATGAGGTCCTGCTGTCAATCCTCCGTGAGAACATCCGAGACAATCGCTTCGTGCGATTGCTTGCGAGTCTCCTCAAGGCCGGATATTTGGAAGATTGGAAATACTACGGAACTCCGAGCGGTACGCCGCAAGGGGGCATCGTCAGTCCCATTCTGGCCAATATCTACCTTGACCGGTTAGACCACTTCATTGAATCGGAACTCTTGCCCGACTACAATCATGGCAGTACACGGACGGCCAATCGGCCATACCGGAATATCTTCTTCCAGCAGCGGTACTGGCGTCTGAAGGGTGACGCTGAGAAAGCTCATGCCCTGCGCAAGCAGATGCAGAAGCTTCCCTCGGTGCACCTGGACGACCCAACCTACCGACGCCTGAAGTACATCCGGTATGCTGATGACTTCCTCCTGGGATTTGTCGGGACCAAAACGGAAGCCGAGCAGATTAAGCAGCAACTTGCCACCTTCCTACAAACCCAGCTTCGGCTGGAGCTGTCGGAAGACAAGACGCTGGTGACCCACGCTCGCTCCGACGCGGCTCGCTTCTTGGGGTACGACGTGACGATGACGCATGACGACCGCAAACACACAAAAGGCAGACGCTCCGTCAATGGGGTAGTGAGCCTACGAGTGCCCAAGGATGTCATCCATACCAAGTGCCAACCCTATCTGAAGCACGGTGAACCAATGCACCGCTCGGAACTGCTCAATCACTCGGTCTATGACATCATTGCGCAGTACCAGTGGGAATACCGGGGCATCGTGAACTTCTACCGCATGGCGCACAACTTGCGCGATCTGGATCGACTGAAGGGTGTCATGCAGCGGTCGCTGGTGAAGACCTTGGCGGGGAAACTGCGAATCAGTCCGCCGACGGTCTACCAACAGTACCGTGAGGTGATACACACCAAGGACGGACACCTGTTGTCCAGTCTTGCCGTCACGATCGAACGCGCTGGCAAGCGACCATTGGTAGCTCGTTGGGGCGGCATACCATTGACATGGAGTATGCACGTCACGCTTGATGATACGCCCGTACGCTTCTGGTCCGCCAACACAACCTCACTGGTAGAGCGACTTCTCGCCGATACCTGTGAACTGTGCGGCAGTCACGACGGTGTACAGGTGCATCATATTCGTGCCATGAAAGACCTGAAGACAATGGGACGAACAGTAAAACCGCTCTGGGTACAAGTGATGGCGGCCCGCAGTCGCAAGACGCTGGTCCTCTGTCACTCGTGCCACGTGAACGTTCACGCTGGTCGTCCACAACCGCTAACTGAAGTATGAGAACACTGGAGAGCCGGATGATATGAAAGTATCAAGTCCGGTTCGGAGGGGGGCGGATGGAAAAGGATTGACCGTGCGGCGCTTCGCACCGCCCGCTTGACACCTCGCCAGCCGCCTACCCTACATCGTCTGGGGAGCAGATGAGGTCCGTGAATTGAAAATCGTCCATCGCTCCAAGGCCCTCGACCGTTTCCGTACCGAGGCGCTTCCGGCACTGAATCGGTTCGTGGAGAATGGCCTTGCGGCTGATGCGATTGCGGACACCATCCACCGTGCCAGTCAGGTCAGGGTCGGCGACGAATTCGAACAAGTCGCAGAATGGTTCAAAGACCGACCTTTCACCGGCTCCGAGGTCTCTGCCGCCTGGCATGCCGGACAGGACGAAGGCGAGGACGTTGCCAATCTCTGGGGGATGGTGCAGGGTTTTACCGCCCACGCCCGCAGCCTTGATTTCGCCAATCATCGGGTCGATCTTGAGCGGCGGGCGGGGCAGTTACTTGTCCCCGCGCATTGATTGTTCTCCC
>JAVEYB010000028.1 GCA_034003725.1 Candidatus Zixiibacteriota bacterium | reverse complement strand
GACTAATCGCCGGGTTGTACTTCGGCTACCAATGTTACAGTACCTGTCAACAGGGGTGTCCTTCAGGACTGTACCGCATCCCGGCCAATGTTCTCGGTGGGTTTCAGTACCTGTCAACAGGGGTGTCCTTCAGGACAGTACGGCGTGGCTGAGGGCTGGACGTCCAAGTTTCAGTACCTGTCAACAGGGGTGTCCTTCAGGACGCTTCGACGACAGGTGGAACTGGAACAACTGTTTCAGTACCTGTCAACAGGGGTGTCCTTCAGGACGTTCTAGCCGGCATCTCGACGGTCTTTAGTTTCAGTACCTGTCAACAGGGGTGTCCTTCAGGACAGAAGAATGTCACGGATTAAAACCAGATATAGTTTCAGTACCTGTCAACAGGGGTGTCCTTCAGGACAAACGGAAACCCGGGTGGACCAAGAACCTTGTTTCAGTACCTGTCAACAGGGGTGTCCTTCAGGACTAACTACCCGACCCCCTCTTCGCCGACTTTGTTTCAGTACCTGTCAACAGGGGTGTCCTTCAGGACTCTATCACTTGCATGCCGTTGTAATCCATCGCCTTCCCGGCCTGAAATTCGTAACCGTCGTCACATTCGGTCCGTTTTGGCTCAAAACCACCGAGGTTCCGAATCGTCTATACGATATATGCCGAATCACCATCTATGTCCCTCGCCTCACTCCGTCCAACTACTTCACCGCGTGATGAATACTCCAGTCGATATACTTTCACAAATCCTGTTGTGATCCTCAACGCACGCAGCTCCCTCAGCAGGTCCCGCCGTGCTTTGCGATCCATCCGGCACTCAAACACGCTCTTCTGCACGCGGAAGCCGAACCCTTTCAGAACCCTGTCAACTCTGCGGCGCTCCGCATCCGAAGTGATGTCATAAACGACCGTGTAGTCTGATACGCCCCTCATGATTCCCAACGATAAAACGTCAGTCCCGACACGTCAAGGACCCAGTTCTTGACGACGATTGTTTGTGCGTAAATGTTCTGGGCCAACGACAGACGTTCGCGGCCCGATTTCTGCTGCATCTCGGTTTCGAACGCTTTTATATACTTGTGGATTCCGTCGCGAGTCAGGTAGCATCCTCGTGCCGTCTCCCTGAAATCGGATTCTTTAATCATCTTCAGATTCAGTAACCTGAGAATCAGTCGATCAATTCGCGACCGGAACAATTCCTCAATATCGCATACCAGCGATTCATAGTCGTTCAGCGGTGAGTGCAAAAAGCCGAGGTACGGATTCAAGCCCACTGCCCTGACCGTGGCATTCACCCGCGAAAAAAGCATGTAGTAACCGAAATTGAGCATCGAGTTGATGCGGTCCGGATTCCGCCGCTGCCTTTTCAAGAATCGGAATGCGGGATTGTGGATCCGTCTGCCGAACTGGGCAAGCGCCTCTCTGGCGGCGGCGCCTTCGCAGCCGCGCACCTCATCGATGTGTGCGGCGCTCCGGATTTGCTCCGCAAACTCCGTCAGCCGTCGAATAAACTCTCCGTCGCCCATTTCATAGCGCTGCTGGTACACGGGGATGTAGTTCAGCACCTTGTTTGCCGCAAACTCCTTTGCGACAGCGAGCTGTTCGGTATCGGTGAGGCTTGCATACTTTGCCGTGTGCCGGGAACTGATGTTGTAGTATCGGCGTGAATCCGGCTTGATGGTCGTGATAAAATACCCTGTGTTCAGCGCTATAGTGAACGGGATATTCTCATCGACGCAGCGAGTGATTAGCGCCGTGGAGAAGCCCGTTCGTTCGAGAACGATAATCTCGCTGATTCGCCGAATCGGAAATGATTCCAGAATCGTGCGACCACGGCATACGTTTACTGAATCGCCGGATAAGGAGAGAAAGAGATCGGGTTCCGTGACATACAGTGGCTTCCGGTACGCCTGCACGATGTTCGAAGCGGGTGTAACCGCTTCTTGTTCGTCAAAGCGCATACCAAGGAACTCGAAACCGTCGCGAACGTCGGTAATCAGTGTTTTTGAGCCGGAAAGTGTCAGTCCCAGGTCCGCGAGTATCGCTTCTGCCCGGGACAGGACAGCTTCGGCGTCATCTCGGGACTTTGTCAGGATGAGAAAATCGTCGGCGTATCGAATGAATCTGGCGTCAGCCTGCTTGATGGCTTCATCAAACGAGTCAAGGTAGAGGTTTGCAAGCACGGGGGACAGCGGGCTTCCCTGGGCGAGCCCCTGCTTGCGGGCGTGAAGGTCGCCGTTCAGCACATACGGCATGGCAATGGAAGACTGAAGCAATCGGCGCATTTCGGAATCGCCCGAGGGGATGCAGGAGTCTATCAACCCAATCAATCGATCATGATCAACTGACGGGAAGAAGTCGGAAATGTCGGCTCGAAGAGCGAAGCTGTGTCCGTCGGCGATCGCTCGAGTGATCCGTTCGGCGGCGTGCTGTCGTGAAAGACCGCGTCGATAACCGATCGACTCGTCTTCAAAAGCGGCATCGAGCACGGGAGAAATCAACCTGAACAGGTGCTGCTGGACAATGAGATCACGGGGGTGAAGTCTTTCCACCGTTCGGCTGTTGTGACTGTGCGTCTGCACGGAAAACGCCGTCGAGGGAGTGGGCGTGTAGCGCCCGTTCACAAGTTCATTTGCCAGCTTCTCCGCGACCGCATACTCATCAATCGGCAAGCCTTCAGATTCGGCGAGGGCTGCGGCCGCGTCGTCATGTCTTTCAACTACTTCACGAACGACAGTCACCAGCCGGCGTCGGTCTCCCAGCATCTGTTGGAAGTACGGGGGAGAGGGGCAGCGAAGCTGGAAGTAGCCGTGCGAATAAGGGATCTTTGTGCCGGCGTGCAATTCACTGGCGAGGAGGATTATCGGCAGCACATCGGTCACGGCGCCTTTCACATACAGGCGGCCCACACATCCATTTATGAGTTGTGTATGGCCCGGCTGGGTTTTGGAGGCGTGTCTGATTTCCGTATAGCGCCAGTAGTACGGTAGCAGTTGACATGATGCCGTCGAGTTATACGCTGCGGTAATGTCCCGCCCAAACAGCCGTGAGAGTCGCCGCAGAATGGACTGAATGAACGTGTCGAGGCTGAGCCACGTCCGAGGTTTCCCCGGCGTCCGATTGAACGGATACGGACTGAGAAAATCCAGGCACAACTCGTCAATCGACGATGGCAAGCTTGTCGACTCCAGCACCGTACCCATGCACCGTGATTCAATCTCGCCCAGCGCAAGCAACTTGAGGTTTCGACCGTGCACGGGGTCGGAGAGCAGGGCATGCAGGCCATCGCGCCAACGCGAGATGTACTCCTGGGGAACGTCTGCAAAGAGAAAGTCCACCACAAAACGGGATCCTACGTCGACTTGGATCGTGTGGCGGACATCTCGCACGTGAAACAGGACGTGAATGTCGCTCGAATCACCGAGAACCGAGTTTGTGCTCTTGACGATGGCCTGTATCATTGAGAACAGATGCGCCTTCGCCATTTGTATCCGGCGGACAACGAGCATTGACGCGCTCACGCGGTGCCAATTAAGAGTGTTGAGCATGTCGAGTGTCTCCCCGCATTTGTACTGACTCTCTGTCAGGCTTCCTTCTCGATTGTGTAGACCGCGAATGAGAAGTTTGCAGACGCTATTTCGTCGTCAGAATACTGGTGGCGGTTTTCGAGTCGCGGCAGGCCGTGGACGGTCATGACAATCAGCCTGTCGCCATCGTGAAGGGTTATTCTGGGCGGAGTTCCCGGAATCTTGAGATCGATTCCGAACCGCGCACGCATGGCAGCTATTGTTGCTGTGTGGCTGGGATTGAACGATGGTTCAACACCTGCAGAGATCAATTGGCGCACTTGCGCAACATCGATTTCCCGCCTTCGAATGATGCAATTCGAGGTGAACATGCTGTCGGCAATGGCGAAGGCAAAGAACGTGCTCACGCAAGACTCCTCGCATTAGTTGGATACCTACGGGCGATCAATAGAAAATAAGGCGCATTGGCGACCGAAACAAGTCGAGTTTTCTCGCTGCTTGTGTATCTCAAACGTGCGGACACACCTCACGCTGGAAATCAGCCGGAAAGGGCCAGGCTGTACTGCTTTCCGTAAAACCAACTCCCTGGAACCAGTGAACCGGTCTGAGTGGGTTGATATCTGGGTATCAGTATTCTCTCTTACACCGGCATTCGAACCTTCAGGACGTCGAGGCGATATTGAAAGAAGCACCGATGGCTGTGAACTTCGGCGGGCGAGACGGACCATCCAGATAATGCACTCGCCCGAACCGAATAGGGAATAGCAATGTCACCACGAAATCGATTGCTCTGCGACGCCGATGGTATTGGAATCGGTGAGCGGACCTGAATGACGCCTCCCGTTGGTTGAGTGTTTCAGATCGGGTTAGCCATTGCGGATCGAATCAAGGAAGGCAGCGCGGTTCGACGAGCACTACATTGCGCGTGCTTACTGTTTTCAGCCGCGGCGCTGTCCAAACGACATGTGGTTAACATAGTCGCCAATACTAGCAGTTTCCCGCGGTGTGCGATGGTGTGTAGCGGTCATAAATAAGGCACTCGCCTACCCCGTTGTTCTGCAGGGGACAACCAATCAATCAGGCATAGCGGGGCAACTGTGAAGTGTGCATTGTAAGCTTACCCAAACAGTAGACTGTCGTGAAGTAGAGCTTTTTGGCATATTACAGCCAGGAGGACTCTATGAAACGGTCACGATTCAGTGAGACACAGATCGTCGGCATCCTCAAGGAAGCCGATGCCGGGTTGCCGGTGAAGGAGATCTGCCGCAAGTACGGCATCGCCGACCAGACCTACTACAACTGGAAGAAGAAGTACGGCGGGCTGGAGGTGTCTGATGTACGTCGGATGCGCGAGCTGGAGGCGGAGAACGCCAAACTCAAGCGGATGTACGCCGAGCTGAGTCTTGAGAACGATGCCCTGAAGGATCTGATCTCAAAAAAGCTCTGAGGCCACCGGAACGTCGCGAGGCAGCGGCGTATCTGGTGGCCGAGCATAGGGTGTCGATCGGCCGGTCCTGTCGGGCGGTGGTGTTGTCGCGGGCAGCCTGGTACCGTCAGCCGCAGGACCGCCTGAAGCGGGATCGGGAGGTTATCGAGGTGTTAACGAGTCTGACTGACGCCAACAACCGTTGGGGCTTCTGGCAGAGTTACCAGCAGATCCGTCAGGCGGGCTATGTCTGGAATCACAAGAAGGTGTATCGAGTGTATTGCGAGCTGGGCTTGAATCACAAGCGGCGGACGAAGAAGCGTATACCGCCGCGGGAGCGTCAGTCGCTGGATACGCCCTCAACACCCAATGCCGTCTGGGCACTGGACTTCATGAGCGATGCGCTGTACGTGGGGAGGCGGTTCCGAACGCTCAACGTGATGGATGAGGGGATGCGGGAGGCGTTGGCTATCGAGATCGACACGTCGCTGCTGGGCGAACGGGTGGTGCGGGTCCTGGAGCGACTGTGTGCCTGGCGGGGTGTGCCGCAGGCAATCCGCTGCGACAACGGTCCGGAGTTCACCTCACAGGTCGTGGTCGACTGGTGCCAGCAGGTGAACATTGCCATTCGCTACATTCAACCGGGCAAACCGAATCAGAACGGATTGATAGAACGATTCACTCGAACCTATCGTGAGGAGGTCTTGAACAGTTACTTGTTTGAGGATTTAGATCAAGTGCGGGAGATCACAGCCGAATGGCTGGTCAGATACAACGAGCAGCGCTGTCACGATGCGCTGGGTGGTCTGCCCCCGACGATCTTCCGGGAACGTCAAACCGCCAAAAACTCTACTTATGAACTGTCTACTTGACAGGGGAGCTTACGGGGGAGTTAGCGAGTCCGACGCAATCTCAGTCTCCCTCAACGGTGTATTCTCGACTGACTACAGCTACAGGGTCGCGTATATGCTAGGCTGGTATCACTTTGTCGATGTGCGAAAGAGGTGGCACACCGTCGCGGGGGGAGGGTATCTCAAGACCTCCTACGATTCTGGGACTGCGAAGAACCTTGGAGGCTGTCTGCTACTCGGCGGAGGATACGAGGTGTTCACCTACGTACGACTCGAAAGCTCGGTTCTTTTCGGACTCGCAGGAGGTGACCGTGGCGCCGAGTTCCATGGCAACTTCCAGCTCGTCGCCAAGTTTCTGTACTTCTAACCTCATCCCGATCGGTTCCAACGCCACACATCTGTGCCCATCTTGTGACGGAACGGCGTCTCGAATCGTCGCATTTCAGTAGATTTAGTAAACTACCAACAACAACGTAACTCCTTGTGTAATGGCATGCTATGCAGGATATCGTTGCGCCGCAAGAGCATAGGGACCCGCTGCTGAACGAATCCGGGGTTCGAGTCCCTGCACCGCTATTTTTTTGTGCCGGTTACACCTTGCAGGGGAGGTTGCCCGGAAGACTTTTTCACTGTACAAAGCGATATGGCATCGGGTTACGGGGAAATGGGTTTGTTT
>JAVEYB010000027.1 GCA_034003725.1 Candidatus Zixiibacteriota bacterium | reverse complement strand
CATTGGAGGTGACCACACCGAACCCTTGACATATGTAGTATGTTGGTGTGCACCGATTCATAATCAAATGGAGGTGGGGGGAATCGAAAGAGGCATATTTTGCAACTTTTTCGCATTCACCGACTTACGCGATAACCAGCTGGATCACAGCGAATTGCAGCTTTTATTTGGTTTTGTTTGGCTCTGGAAAATTAGCGTGTTTTTCATTCAATTTGGCACAAATATGGCACAAATCAATCGAGCAATTTCACTGTCCAAGAAGAGAGGGGCCGATGAGAAGCGGTGAGTCAGTGCCGCCCAGCGGCCTCGTAGGTTCGCTCAGAATTCCGGGACAAGTGAGGAGTTCTCCCAAAGTAACAACCCAATGAGCATAATCAGCCAACTGCAGTGCCTTCTTGCACCACCTCATTTCAGGTATGTGTTAAAGAAGGATGTGATCTTATCGAAAGGAATCTTATCCATCTGGTCATACAGATCGACGTGGTTGGCACCAGGGACAATCAGAAGTTCCTTCGGCTCTGCCGCCGCTGCATAGGCTGTTTCGCTGAAATAACGCGAGTGGGCTTTTTCACCGTGGATCAGCAGGATCGGACGCGGCGATATTTCCTTGATGTAGGTCAACAGCGGCATGTTCATAAATGACAGCGGTGTGGTCTGTGTCCACGCGTTACCGGAGTTAACTGAACGTTTGTGATACCCGCGCGGTGTCATGTAATAGTCGTGATAGTCCACGAGGAATTGCGCTTCGCCGCCTTTCAGCTCGTTGTAAGATGGCTGGTAAGCGGGCGTTCCATTTTCAGCATCCTTCCAACGCTGTTGGGCCAATTGTTCCAGAATTTTTGTACGTTGTTCCGGGGTCATGCTGTCGTTGTAGCCTTTGGACATGACGCGCGTCATATCGTACATCGTACTGGTGGCTACGGCTTTGATCCGCTTATCGATGGCGGCGGCGTTCAATGCCATGCCACCCCAGCCGCATATTCCGATGATGCCGATACGTTCACGGTCAACGAAAGACTGCATGCCAAGGAAATCTACCGCGGCACTAAAATCTTCGGTATTGATGTCCGGCGAGGCGACGTTGCGGGGTTCGCCACCACTTTCACCCGTATAGGATGGATCAAACGCCAGCGTGACAAATCCGCGCTCCGCCATCGTTTGCGCATAGAGACCCGACGATTGTTCCTTGACTGCACCGAACGGACCGCTAATCGCAAGCGCTGCCAATGGCTCACTTCCCCGATTCTTCGGAAGATATAGGTCTCCGGTCAGTGTAATTCCGTAACGATTTGTGAATGTTACTTTTTGGCGAGTCACCTTATCACTCAGATGAAAGGTGTAGTGCTCAGCCTCGCTTGCCTCTTTCATATTACCTGCGCTTTCCCCTTGCATTGGTTGCGAATATGCTTGTCCGGCAATCATCAGGAACAGAGCTACAAAAACTGCCATCGTCTTCATATTCAATCTCCATGATAAAACTGTTCACCGTATAATTTCATTTTGACAATTATACTCCATTTCATGCGGGATCGGATAGAGCAGTTCTGCATGATTCTTGCCTAATCCTGCGAGACATGCGAAAAATGTGTTGTGGCGTCATGGGCTGGCTTATATGTTATGCGCATGAAAGAAGCCCTGGAAGCCTTAGCATCAAGCATTGCCCGATTAACTGGGCAAAGAGATAACCTCAAAACTAACGTACCAAATCTTTTGCTTTATCGACGGGACAAGCCAACTCAACCAGAGTGCGCCCTTTATGAACCGAGCATCTGCATTGTTGCCCAAGGTGCCAAGCGAGTATTCATAGGAGACGATTCATACGTCTATGACTCTCGCCATTTTCTGGTCACGTCTGTGAATATTCCGTCTGTTGTACAAGTGATAAAAGCCAGTCAGGAGAAGCCGTGCCTGGGACTTGTATTGGTACTTGACCGGCGCGAGATTTCGCAGATGTTGGTCGACACCCATCTTCCTGCACCACGTGCGCCGCAAGCCGGCTGCGGTATGGAGATAGGCGAAGTCACACGGCCGCTGCTCACCGCCATTCAACGGCTGGTCGACTTGTTGGATGAGCCGCAAGACATTACGATTCTTGCCCCGATCATCCAGAAGGAAATATACTATCGGTTACTCGTCGGGGATCAGGGAGCGCGCCTGCGCCAGATTGCGTCGGCAGGATCACAGGGTAACCAGGTCGCTCGGGCCATCGATTGGCTTAGGACGAACTTCACACAGCCACTGCGGGTTGATGACCTTGCCACTCAGGTCAACATGAGCACGTCGACTTTCCACCACCACTTCCGCGCGCTGACGGCCATGAGTCCGCTGCAGTACCAAAAGTGGCTGCGTTTGAATGAAGCACGACGATTGATGTTAGCCGATTCGCTGGATGCGGCAACGGCCGCTTTTCAAGTCGGCTACGAAAGTCCCTCTCAATTTAGCCGTGAGTATAGCAGATTGTTTGGCGAATCGCCGATGCGCGATATCGCCTTCCTGCGACATCAAAACTCGGTCGAAACAGCATGAGATTGATTGTTAACTTATTCGCCTCTTTCATCACCAGTCAGATTCGTTGATTCACATCTGAAAACCGCCATCTGCCATTCTAACAGAGCTATGGGGATAGCCGTTTGGAGGTGAAACCACCGAACTCGGCATATGTTGTAAGTGGTGTGGCAACAAAGAGTTACTCACAAATGGAGGTGGGGGGATCGAAAGAGGTCTAGTTTGCAACTTTTTGACGGTCACCGACTTATGCGATAACTCGCTGAATCACAGCGAATTCCAGATTTTATTTGGTTTTGTTTGGTTCTGGAAAATCAGGCTGTCTTTCATTCAAGTTGGCACAAATCTGGCACAAATTATTTTATCGTCACACGATTACTTAGTCGGGAATTGTCTCAGTAGTTTCTCTGACACGTCTTTCGTTAAGAAGCATAGCGACACCACAGAATTGAGTCTCTCATCCTTCAGGATAAGTACAAACTCACTTTCATTTGCTATTGCCTTGCGAATCGTTCGAACGTCGGCAGCGGATATCGAAAGCTCGATAGTGTCGGAGCTCAGTTCACCGACAAACCAATTTCTGACATCTCTCTTTGTGAGATAGTTGCTGCGACCTTCATTCGATTCGAGCCACTCTCCATTAATGTGACGGAAGTAGCGTTCAAAGTCCGCTGCTCTGAAACTACCGGTACGAAGCGCTTCTTCTAAAGGTTCAAATTCCATGAATGGCGGAAACCCGTGAAAGCGCGTGAGTCGGGGAAAGCGGCGAATGAACTCCCTTAGAACCTTCTTGCCTCCGATTGCTCCAAGGATCATTTCTTTAGTGATGTCGCCGAGGTTTCTCACCGGATCGCGCGAAGTGACGAATAGGACAGTCAGCGAAGACCCGATCCACTCGAGATAGGTCAAGTAAACAGTGAGCATGGGAATTGTCACATAGTTGTCATCTCTCAAATTAGCAACGAGGAGTATGGGCTTATGAGGGAACCTGAATGCCATTGACAGGATGTTGGCTAATTCCCTGAAATCGCCTTTCTGCGAGAAAATGTGCTCGTCTATATCTGGCACGGTTAGGCCCCCCTGACTAGCTGCCTTTTCGACCGAATCCTGTAGTTCGAGTTCGAAGTCCTTGATCTTGACTTTCTTAATCCTGTCAAGAACACCAGGAAATAGGGCTAACAAAAGCATTATGGCTGAGACCCAGACCATGATAAGGGCGGGGGTCGTGTCTATCGGCGGGTCGTTGACGATTTGAAGAAAGCTATACCACGCACCGGAGATGATGAGGGCAACGAACGCGAACGCTAAGAGGCGCTTCAAGAACCGATTCACACCTGGAGACATAGTAGCAAGATATTTTTATTAGAGTGCAATGTCAATTTTTCTTTCAGATCGGCCATTTCTGAGCCTTGACTCCAACCACCTGTCGACATCTCTCTCGCGGAACCGGACAAACCGCCCCAGCTTGAAATGCGGAATGTACCCGATGTGGGTCCACTGGTAGATCGTGGACAGCTTTACGCCGAGTAATTCCGACATTTCCTCTGGAGTGTAGAGACGGTCCATCCTGGCACCTAATCGGCGATCGCCTTATACCTCGTTGCCCCAGCTTTTCCAGCCACGACGGCGGTTCCGGGCGAATAACTCCAGATACCGCATACCGGGGTACATGTGCTCGATCATCTCGTAGACCGAATGCGGCTTCTTGCTGTGGATGGTTCGTTTCTCACGAAACACCGAGCGGAGGCGTTGCGACGGCGGCGGCACCGGAAACGTGCCCTTGCGGCCGACCAAGAGCAATTCGTGCTGATTCCGCCACCAGACACCAAGCCCCATGATTTCCTTGTCCCACACGGCATGGCTGCGATACCGAAAACCCCAGGCCTCCATGACTTCCAGCGCATTGCCAAGTATTGCCGGAGGCGTCCACAGATATAGAACCGAATCAGCAGCTGAAGGAATCTGAAGGTTCTTGATGTCCTGCAAATCCATAGTCGGATAGTGCTTTTCGATCTTGTGATTCATTCCTGACCATTGGTACCGCCAGGGTGGATCGGCATAGATGATATCAAATGGTCCTCTGGGCATTTGCGGAGTATAAACACCAACCGCAACTTCAATGCAAACAAGCTGGTCAGGAATAGTGCTCACTGACCAGATAGGTGCACCGGTATGGCGCAGCCAGTGCACCGGGTGCCGGTCCAAACATGCTTCCCGATGACCATCCGAAAGGTCGTTGACTCCGTGAGAGTTAAGGCGACTACACATTCAAAATACCCTTTCATTATGCGCCGGTAGTGCGTCCCCGACGCCTGTGTGATGTCTTGGTTGCTGATTTGCCGCGCCCAGCCGAGCGAAGCACCCTCGAAATCCCTCCGACAAGCCAATCCGGCAAAAACCGCCGCGTGAGCCTGATCGCGAACACTAGGAAGGCAATGGCAAGCAGTAATGGCATTAAGTTGTCGAAGTTGGTCAGAAGTGCAATTACTAAACCGACCCCGAGCACGGCTAATACAGTGCGCACAATCAAGCCGGGGTTGTTGAAGAGGCGGAATAGCCGATTGACTAAATAGCCTCCGGGAGCCGGTTCACTAAGCCGTGCGCTGCCGCATAGACCGCAATACTGGCTATCGGGCGGGTTTTCGTGTCCGCTTGGACAAAGCCTGAGATTCCAGGTACGACCACAATAGTGGCACCGTTCCGGCTGACCGGGTGAAATCCTTCGACACAACGGGCACCAACGCATATTAGCCACGCCCTTTCGTGACTCCCTGACGATGCAGCGATGTGGTTGTTTGCTGCCCCGGCATAGTCCAAACTAGGGCAAAAAGCGGATTCTGTGTGACTTCTCGGAGAGTGCCGACCAATACGCGCAAAGAAGAGGCCTGCGGCAGCTTTGCGTTGAAACTTGCAGCTCGCCCCGTAGTCGTGGTTACTATCAGAACGGTCAGGCGGCTGAGCTTGAAAGTCCTTCGGAAGTAGCCTGATGACTGGGCATTATCATAAGCCTGGAGCTTTAGCCGAAGACGTCGAAGCGATTCACTGCCAGTATCCAGTTCCACGCAGAAATGATACAGCAGCCGGTTAATGGCATATCGGCCATACCCGTCCGGCCTCGGCATGATTGCCAATGGCACTCTGGCTGTCCGACAGGCATTAAGGAATTCGTACTCGTTCAGCCAAGATATCCATTCGCCTCCAGGAATTTTCGAACAGCAGCGGATGAATGACGCGGCGAAGTCGCTGATGGCGAGATCATGCGCCAGCGTACTGTCGGGCATTCGCCGAATTCGGCGGCGCCGGCGCAGTAACATGTCCGAATCAGCCTCGCTTATAGAAGCAAGGTGCCGGATACCTTCTCGGCCGAGATAGTAGATAGCGGGCGCAGATCCCGATTGCACCGGCATGAATCGCCGCTCCACCAAACCGGCGTCAAACAGTTGCCTCAAACGGCGGTTGATTCTGGTGATACACGGCCAATCAAGGAGCAATTGCAGGTGTTCCCGAGTGAGAAGCAGATGCCGGTCAAGCAGGCTGAGGATGTCTCGATCCCGGTCAGTCAAAGCCAAGCGGGGTGCAGCTTGACGCTTGGATGGGTTGGCTCTCATCAGAATCCCCCTTCGCGATAGCCGGGCGGCAGGTCATGATTATCAACGCCCTGCTCAGTCACAGACGCCGATTGTTCACCTGCCGGCCGTAACTCTGATTGAGGAGCCTCACTAAGATTTGATTCTACCTCATAAGTCTCCGGTGACCAGTTTACACCACCGACATTGCGATACATGCGGTGCACCATCTGCTCCTCGGACCGACTTAGCTTCTCCGGAATCGGCAGATAGTCAATTGAAACCTGACGGGCCGGTCTTCCGCCGACAAAGACCATCGCCTCACCAACTCCGAGCCGGGCAATTCGGCTTCTCAGTAATTCCCGTTCTTCGCCTTGCAGTTCTGCCGTTACGGTCTTGAGATTCTCGGCGTCCATGCGGAAACAACAGCGGACTGCGCAGTTGGTGAGAATGGTGGAGCGCATGGCGCGGTCCATGCCGGTCAGCGACTGCCCGCTCAAGACGACCGGAATCTTCAGTTTGCGAAACTCGTTTAAGGCCGGGGCAATGATCTCATGGACACCGGCCAAGGCGTTGAATTCATCGATTATGAGGGGTGACAGGTGCCGCTCCGGCTCTGGAATGGGCAGGCGCGCGAAGGCGGCCTGTTGCTCGACTGCCAGAACGATACTGGCGACCAGTTCAGCATCCCGTCCGAGAATGCCCTTATTGAGGTCAAAGAGTACGAGCTTGCGTTCGCTCAAGCACTGGAACAGGTCAATGTCTGACTTGTTTGACCCGAACATCACACGGAGTTTGGGATCGGCCAGAAAGGTGCTGAGTCGTGGCAGGAAGACTTGCGTGTAGAAGTCACGAATGGAATCGGAGTGGTGAAGCCAGCGATTGAGGAAGTAACTGCGGCAGGCTTCATTTCGGACAGTTTGACAATGGTGATGCAACAGGGCTGGATTCCTAAGTAGCGGTTCGGTCATAGTAAGGGGCAAACCATGCTCGGCCATTAAACAGAAGGTGTTGGCTATCAATTCACTTGAGGGCGCACCCCAGGTTGCTTCGGGCCATTGTCGGCGGAGCATCAATTCCATATGCTGACCG
>JAVEYB010000026.1 GCA_034003725.1 Candidatus Zixiibacteriota bacterium | reverse complement strand
TTTTCGATAAACTCGGCTTACCCGCGAATTGATTACCCCCATGCCCCACACCTACACCGAAGACCAGCTTGTCGAGCAGCCCGCGATTGGGTTGTTGGCGGAGCTTGGCTGGAAGACGGTGTCGGCGTTGGATGAGACCCTCGGTGCGACCGGCACGTTGCAGCGTGAGACGAAGGGCGACGTGGTTCTCATATCCCGGTTACGGGCGGTGTTGGAGCGGTTGAACCCGGTGCTGCCATCCGAGGCGATCACCGCCGCCATGGATGAATTGACCCGGGACCGCTCGGCAATGAGCTTGGAGGCGGCGAACCGCGAGATTTACCTGCTGCTGAAGGATGGCATCAAGGTTTCCGTGCCGGACCGCGAGCGTGGTGGGCAGAAAACGGAGCGGCTGCGGGTAGTGGATTGGGAGCATCCGGCGAACAACGATTTCCTCCTGGTCAGCCAGTTCAGCGTCACCGGCGCGCTCTACACATGCCGTCCGGATTTGGTTGGCTTCGTCAACGGGTTGCCGCTGGTGGTCATCGAGCTGAAAAAGCCTGGCGTGTCCGCCCGAACGGCGTTCGACGAGAACCTGACCCACTACAAGCAGCAGATTCCGGCGCTGTTCCGGTACAATGCGCTGCTCATCGCCTCGAACGGGACGGAAAGCCGCGTCGGTTCGCTGACGGCGGACTGGGGACGGTTCTTCGAGTGGAAGCGTATTGAGCTTGAGGGTGAGCCGCGCCGGGTGTCGCTGGAGGTGATGATTCGTGGGACATGCGACCGGGCACGGCTGCTCGACCTGGTGGAGAACTTCACGCTGTTTTCCGAGCACAAGGAAGGGTTGGCGAAGATCATCGGGCAGAACCACCAGTTCCTTGGCGTGAACAATGCCATCGCCTCGATGCTGGAGGCGCGTCGGGCGGGGCACGGTCGCGGGGGGGTGTTCTGGCAGACGCAGGGCAGCGGCAAGAGCTTTTCGATGGTGTTCTTCGCGCAGAAGGTGCTGCGCAAGGTGGCAGGCAATTGGACGTTTGTGGTCGTGACCGACCGTGTGGAACTGGATGTCCAGATTGCCAAGACGTTCAAGACGACCGGTGCAGTCAGTGAAACCGAGGGAGACCAATGCCATGCCGAGAGCGGCGCTCACCTGCGCGAACTGCTGCGAGGAAATCATCGCTACGTCTTTACCCTCGTCCACAAGTTCCAGACACCGGAGATGCTCTGCGACCGCCCAGACGTGATCGTGCTCACGGACGAGGCGCACCGCAGCCAGTACGACACGTTGGCGCTGAACATGCGTGCGGCGCTGCCCAGGGCGCTGTTCCTTGCCTTCACCGGTACTCCCCTCATCGTCGGCGAGGAGAGGACGAAGGAGGTCTTTGGAGACTACGTTTCCATCTACGACTTCCAGCAATCGGTCGAGGACGGCGCGACCGTGCCGCTCTTCTACGAAAACCGCACGCCCGAATTGCAACTCGTGAACCCGGACCTGAACGAGGATCTCTACGATCTCATCGAGGCGGCGGACCTCGACCCCGAGCAGGAAGCGAAGCTCGAACGGAATTTGAGCCGTCAATACAACATCCTCACCCGCGACGACCGGCTGGAGACCATTGCCCAGGACATCGTACGGCATTTCCTAGGGCGCGGCTTCGTCGGCAAGGCGATGGTGGTGTCCATCGACAAGGCTACCGCGCTCAAGATGCATGACAAGGTGCGGAAGCATTGGACGGTGGAAATGGCACGGGTAAAGCAGGAGCTGGGGCAGTACAGCCTTCCGATGGACAAGAAGGATGAACTGCTCGACCGCTTGCAGGTCTTGCAGACCACGGACATGGCTTTGATCGTCTCTCCCGGTCAGAACGAGATCGAGCAGATGAAGAAGCGCGGTCTCGACATCGTGCCGCACCGGAGGCGGATGAACGAGTCGCAGCCCTCCTTGGACGAGAAGTTTAAGGATCCGGATGACCCGTTGCGGCTCGTCTTTGTGTGCGCCATGTGGATGACCGGCTTCGATGCCCCGAGCTGCTCCACGATGTACCTGGACAAGCCGCTGCGGAACCATACCCTGATGCAGACCATCGCCAGGGCGAACCGGGTCTTTCCCGGCAAGCACAGTGGCGTGATCGTGGACTACGCCAATGTCTTTGCCTCGCTGGAGAAGGCGCTCTCCATCTATGGCGCGGGTAAGGATGGCAAGAACCCGGTGAAGGACAAGGCGGCGCTGGTGAAGGAGCTGCGGCAGGCGATTGGCGAAGCGACCGCCTTCTGCGCCGCTCGTCAGGTGAACCTCCCCAACATTGAGCAGTTGCCCGCTGGCGACATGAAGCGATTGCAGCGGATCGACGATGCCGTGAACGCCTTGATCTCGCCGGACCCGCTGCGCCGCGAGTTTCTCGGGCTTGAGCGCCTGGTCAACACGCTGTACTGCGCCGTGAAGCCCGACCCGACGGCGCTGGAGTTCACCGGTCGCGTGGCAACCCTCACCGCCATCGCCGAAGCCATCCGCACAATCCTCAAGCCCGAGCCTGTGGACATCGCTGGCGTATTGGTCAGCATCGACAAGCTGCTCGACGAATCCATCGCCGGCATCAAGATCAGGGAGGACGAACTGCCGGTGCTGGACCTGTCGAATGTCAACTTCGAGGCATTGGCGGCAAAGTTCAAGAAATCAAGGCACAGAAGCACCGACCTTGAACGGCTCAAGGCTGCCATCCGGGCGCAGCTCGGCAGGCTGCTCCGCCTGAACAAGAGCCGAGTGAACTACCAGGACAAGTTCGAGGAGCTGGTCGAGAGCTACAACAACGGCAGCCGGAACATCGAGCAGATCTACCAGGAATTGCTTGCGTTGAGCCATTCGCTCAATGAGGAAAGGCTGCGGCACGTCCGGGAACACCTGACCGAGGAAGAGCTGACGGTGTTCGACATCCTCACTCGCCCCGGTCCCGATTTGACCCAGGAAGAGCGGGATGAGGTCAAGAAGGTTGCCTGTAAGGTGCTGGAGCGGCTGAAGACGCTGCTGGCGATCGATTGGCGGCGTCAGACCCAGGCTCGTGCCCAGGTGCGCCTGGCGATCGAGGATGAACTCGACCACGGGTTGCCCCCAGCATACACCCCGGAGCTGTACCAAGGCAAGTGCGCCACCCTCTTCGAGCATGTGTACGAGAGCTACCAAGGCGAGGGCGTCAGCGTCTATGCCACGGCTGGGTGAAAGGTTGATCCAAGCTTGATTGGTGTGTGCCGCAGGAAGGTTGCCGTATTTATGGCACGGGGAAGGCGGGGCGGATGCGTGGCAAGGATGGGTACGGGGGGGGCAAACCGATGAACTTCCCCATCTTCAATATTGTCCGCTCCATCGCCAAGGCGGATCAGACCTAAGGCAATATCTGAGTCGATCCGACGCTACTGGACCGGCGAAAGCTACAAACCTTCGCTGCGGATGGAGTATTATAGATTCATAAGCGTCATTTTCATCAAGTCCAACCGCATGGATGGCAACCTTTACTGGTTTGAGCATAATTTTACCTTATGCGCTGTCAATTGTTGGTTAATCTAATATAATTTCTTTGAAATCAATAATAAAATAGCTCAAGTTGATTTCAGCTTTGAAAATTTTCACATGGCTCAATCTTGGGTTCCTCTTCAATAATCCTTGCAGATCCCTAACTAAGTCTGTCGAATCGCAGTTAGCGCCCAAGATTATACTTACAAGAGTGCTTTCTGGAATCTTAAAAAGATCGATATCAGCGCCAGATTCATTTTTTGTTTTGGAAGATACGCTTTCTTTGGGTAACACAAAGCGAACCTCTTGCTCATAGATCCAGTCTTCGGACTTATACAGAATCGGCAATCTTTTAAAACTATCCATTAATTCAATTTTCTTTTTGCCATATTGCATTGGCAATAATTTGCCAAACTTGTCAGACGGAAAAGAAGATTCATTGTGGTAAATAATATCTTGATTGAAAAAATTATCTGCTTCATTGAAGCCGATGACTACACCCCTATGTCTATCAGCGTAATGCGACCACATTAAAGGGCTGTCGCAGGTTTTGGATAGAGAAAATATGCGGATATCACCAAACCAAATTCCCGCCTTTGCTATTTCAAGTAAATCGGCTTTATCAAATTCAATTTCCCATGTCATTTTTGACGCAATATTTTCTATACTCGAATAATCGATATGTCCTTCGAATGGATCGTTTAACTCTTTTGGAGAAGAAAACCGAAATTCAAGATTCTTGCAAATGCTTGGAAAGAGCTTCGTATACTTGTAAATCATAGCCGTACCTGCAACGATCCATTGTTATTTCGGTTTTATACTTATTGCTCAGATTAAGAATGGTTTCCTGTGCTAACGTTCGCCATACCCGGAAGTGAAAAGCAACGCTAATGAGTCCGAAACGTGTTCCATATGTCAGTATCCAGCTTCATTGAAGCATACACTTCAAATAGGTACAGTTCCAAGTCATTGTTAATTTCGACAAAAGCAACTTTCATTTGCCTCAGACGCTCTTGTGCCGAGAAAAACACGGTCTTGAATTGTTCGTCCTTCATGGCTTGATCACGCCTCATTTCGTGTGGGTAGTCTTCGGATGCCATGCGATAGACAAGGTTCGCTGAATAATGGGAATCAAGGTTGAGATGCTGAACAAGCCGTTTGATGACGCCCCGCGAGATACCGACATAGATGGGCGTCTCTCCGTCGATGAAAACATAGCAGCCGGGAAAGTCTGTCGATCGCTTGAGGTGAACCAGTATTTCCTTTGTAACGCTCTTAAAGCCGACAAAAGCATCCGCTGCGGCGGGAGACCGGATAGCAGCTTCCAGTAATTTGAAGTGGTTCGGCAGCACAGAAGCAGCCAGCCCTTCAAAGTTATGGACGCAATTGTCGATTGGCATAGTGTTTATGACCTAACGATTGCTTTATGTGGAAGAGGTTGGTTTTCCGTATCCGGGGTATCCACTTGACTCAACCATGGTCGCTGTATGCATCTGAATGCTAGATGGTTGCAACGATTACGCGCATTTTTCAATAATCCGGTGCAACTACATCGATACCAGCACGTTGCAGCGGATTAGGTTGAGTCAAGTGGATACCCCGGTTCCGTATTATACCGACCGAGGTGCGCCAAGATGGCGCAAATCCAGTCCATATATCATGGTAACACAGTCCCTTATCCCATTTGAGGTCTGCCCCTTGTGGATGTAATTTGTATCCATTCGGGGCAAATTGCAATGCTGGATCATGCAGTCTGTGGCATACCCCAGCAATGAACAGTATGATTGAACCCTTGCCCCCATTGACAACCTTGCCTTCTCCGATACATTTCCCGCCATGAACTACCCCATCTCTAAGATCGTCTCCGGCGGTCAGACCGGCGCTGACCAAGGCGGACTCAACGCCTCCATCCAACTGGGCATTCCCTATGGCGGATGGTGTCGGAAGGGGCGCAAGTCGGAGAATGGCGTCATTCCGGCGATCTACGACCTGAAGGAAACGGCATCTGCCGACTACCGCATCCGCACGGAGCGGAACGTCGTTGAATCGGATGCCACCATCGTATTCACCTACGGTCAACCGACAGGCGGATCGGAAATGACCATCGCCCTTGCAGAGAAGCACGGCAAGCATTGGATCCATATCAACCTCGGCTGCTCCGTTGGCTGGATCTTTACCCGGAAATCACCTCGGGCTCCCCTGGTACGAGCAGTAAAACTGACGAGTCCCTTGGCCAAGTCACCGAACATGGCGATGACTAAAGAGCAAGGGGGAGCCTTTACGCACCGGCGCTGGGTAAGGACTGATATGCGGAGGGTAGACAACACCTAAAGGATGGATGGGCTCATGACCTTCAGAAGAGCGGGAATCACTTGCTGAAGTCCACTTAAGGGAATTCTTATTTTAGATATTCTTGAACCAGTCTTCGTCTACGTCAACGCTCTCGACCATTTCAGCCTTGATCCCAAGACGGAGTTCCTTCAGCTTGTCAGCAAGTTGATCACCGTCGATCAGATCGATAGGAGGGGCCCCGTCCCGGGTAGCCTCCCGCATAGCATCACGGGTGAATGTGCCGGTTGAAACGAACAGGCCCTTGTCGGCTCTGCCAACGAGAGCACCTCGAAAATCTCTAATGGCTCCAGCGGAAACGGAGCCTTTGTACTTCTTGCACTGGAAGAGAACATGAAAACTGAGAAGGCCACCCACCTTGACAATACCTTTCCCATCAATCCCCCCGTCGCCGGATCGCCCGGTAACCTCAACTTGGACAAATCCAGATTCGCGAAGCATCCTCTTCACTAGGCGCTCAAAGGCATCTGGTGACAGCTCTCGAGTCAATACATGGTGAAGCTTGGTGCGCCAAGATTCATTGCCGTCCGGTAGTTCCTCTTCCGACTTGGGAACGAGAGGTACGGCCTCACGTTCTTTTTTGGATTTCTCTCTTGCCGTCCTGACAACCTCTTGTGGGTCGATGTCGGTAACATCCCGTTTATCTGGAACGATGACCCAGACCCCTCGACTGGAATTGTCGAGAATTCCATAGTTTTTCAAATACGTCCTTGCCCAGGCGAGTTGGTACTCTATTTCCGTCATGCTGCTTTTCTCTGGATCGTGAGGGATGGCAAGAACGTCCTCCGGTAGGTCAAGCGATTCTGTGACCTTTTCCGAAATCTCGTCGATCGAGCCCGACCCCCCGAGTTCATGCATCGCAGCGAGGAGCGGATTCATCAACTGATGGTATCTCGGTATCTGTTTGTGCTTTGCCATGTCGCATCCCTTTCTCTAGATATTCACAGTTTTGAATGTACCCTGTATCCATTTGGGTCGAAATGCAATGCCGCGTGGAGCACCAGGCCGAATCTCAGTCCCAGCGATGCCGAGCTTCTGGCAAAGGTCATGGAGTAGGTCGGAATCCAGGCGCAGGTGAAAAAACCGGAACCTGTGCTATCTTTGTGCCCCATTTAACCAATGAGGGAGGGTTTGACCATGCTCCGCAGCATTCTAGCCGTGGTGGTGATTGCCGCCGTCTCTGTACGCGCCGAATGGCCCTTATCCATGAACGACTATGACGACCATGATCCCGTGACCTCGGGAAAGCTCGTGGCATGGGTTGGTTCGGACGGGACAGACGCGGAAATCATGCTCTGGAACGGCAAGAAGACGATCCCGTTGACAAACAACGATGTTTTTGACGGGTATGTCGCGGTCGGGGGCAAGTACGTTGTCTGGGTGGACTCCCTAGACCTGTCAGCCGATATCAGCGAGATATTCCTTTGGGACGGGGCTTATCTCCTGCCAGGCGTTCCGAAGGCGATAAACATCAGCAACACCGGGGCGACAGCCATGTGTGCCACCCCCCATACTGACGGCAAGAACGTGGTCTGGTCCCAGGACAACGGCAACGGCTTTGAGATCATGCTATGGGACGGGAAGACCGTCACCCAGCTCACCAACAATGACTATGATGACACCGACCCGAAGGTCCGCAACGGGCGGGTTGTGTGGAGCGGGTACGCAGACGGCCCTGATGGCGAGATTTTCTATTGGGACGGGGATAGCGTCATCAGGTTGACGGATAATAACCAGGCTGATTACGATCAAGTCATTGACGACGACTTGGTTGCATGGAAAGGGGGAACTGCGGGCAGGGGGACGGATGTATACCTCTATGACGGGGTCGCCATTACCAACCTCTCCATCGGTATAGCTATAGGCAACGTTGGCTCCCTCTCGATCAGCAAGGCGTGTATCGCATGGACCGAGGCCAGTCCCATATACTATCAGGTCTACCTATGGGAGCAAGGGAATGTTCAAACCCTCACCATGGGCGACGACGACAACATCGATGTGGCCAATTACGGGAACAGAGTCGCCTGGCTGGACGACAACTTTGACG
>JAVEYB010000025.1 GCA_034003725.1 Candidatus Zixiibacteriota bacterium | reverse complement strand
GGTCTGCAACAACGAGAGGTTCATTTTCATCTTCTCGATCACCTCGCCGGTGATGAGACTTTTCCCCTCGTAGTCCAGTTCGGTTACCACTTTTTCACCGACCGGGAGGCGCTTGTACTTCTGGAATGCCTGCTTAACATCGGCAATCGACAGACCTTTGATCTTTGGCAACGTGCGATGCGCTGCCGAGAGTTGAGGGATACGAATATCAAGTTCCGACGATCGCTTGGCCGGATCGGGGAAAATTGATACTGTGGTCCTCGGAATATGGTCCACCTCTACGAGTATGAGGTCGAGCCCCTCCTGTGCCAGCTCCTGCTGGTATAATCCGGCAAATGCTGGATGCTCAACGACTGTGACCAACTCGTGGGCCTGTCCGGGCGGAGTCATGCGACGAAGACCCCTGCCAAGTGTCTGCTCAGGCAGGATATTCGCCTTGGAACTGTATGGCCTCAACGGTACAATAGTAGTCACATTGCGGACGTCCCAGCCCTCGCGGAGCATCAAGACCGATACGATGCAGAGATATTGACTTTCATTCCTGTCCAGTTCCCGACTCAGCTTGCGGAGCGCTTTCAGGTCTTCGTCGGAGATATCCTTGTCGCTCTCTTCGAATATCTGGCGTTTATCCTGACCTCTGCCGACCGTCTTGATCTTGCCCTTGAGGTTCGTGTGGAGATTGATCGTCCGGTTATTCAGGTCCTTGAAAATCTCGTCAGTATTCAAGCGCCTTGTGATCTCGTCAGCGGCCTTGGTATCTTCGCACATGATGAAAAGAAGCGGCTTCTTGCCGGACTGCTGCCACTCTTCCCTCGACTTCTTCCATCGCTCGTACCCGATGCGCAGATGCGTCTCCCAACGGTACGCCGCATCATCGCTTGGATAGTCTTTAAGATCACCAACGCTCCCAATGATTGGCGTCTTGACGATTCCGGCGTCGACCGCCTCGCCAAGTGGAGAATCGCAGACTATGTGCTTAAACAACTGACCTTTGTTGTCTTTAGGTGTGGCACTGAAATCCAACTGGGCGGCAATCCCGCCGCCGGTCTTCTTCCGAATTGTCTCATGCAGAAACGTTAGTGCCTCGTTCCATGCCGAGCCGGGGTCCCATACATGATGCGCCTCGTCGTTCAGAATCATCACTCGCTGATGTCCGGTGATCCGTTTCCTGAGCGCCTCTCCCGTGTCAAGCGCGGTGTTCTTTGAGACCGAGGGCCCCACCCAGGAGTAATACTCATCCTCTTTAATTTTGCGGCGCTTGGAGAAGTCGTACAGGCGATGGATATTTGTGAGATACAGTGTTCCCCCGGTCGCTGCTCCGCTCGCTTCATCCTGGAGCACAACCGACAGGTTCCAGTCGCCCACCCATTCGGGCGGGACAAGTGGATCACAATCCGGTCCGTAGAAGATGCGACCATCGCCAAAGTCTTCTTTGAGTCGCTCGAACACAGTCAGATTAGGAGCGATCACCACGAAATGCCGGGCCATTTCCGAGTCCGATTCGCGAAGCGCGTGGAAGTAGCTCCACACGATCGCCAGACTCATCACCTTGGTCTTGCCGGCACCGGTGGCCAACTTAAACGCGTAACGGCTCCAGGCATCTTCTGCCTCGGTAATCCCGAGGGCGGCTACCTCGGCCTGAGGTCCGCCGTACTCGGCCAGTATCTGAGACAGCGATTCGAGCTTGCGCACTTCCTTGAGGTAGACCAGCGTCTCAATCGCTTCGCGCTGGCAGAAGTAGTAGCGGAATTCGTATTCCTCACCCGATGGAGTGTGCTTGCGGTGCGGGCGTTCGAACCAGTGCTCCAACAAGGCCCTCGTAGTATCGCTGGCACCGCCGTAGAAAGAACGCCGCCAATCGCGGACATCAGCCCTGAGGTTCTGGGCGATGGTGATTTGGCTGGGACGCCGAAAGTGCTGTACTTGTGCCGGGTCACCTGCCTTGTCGGGTCGCACCCGATGTGCGCTCGGCTCCTCCCACGTCTCGAACAGCGGCTCAAGCGCGGCGGCGTTGATGACTGGCTCGGCGTTCATACCTCAACCTCTACTGTAATGCTGGTATCACACCCGAATGTGTCAACCACCTTCACGCAGGCAGTGTACTTCCCCTTCTTCGGATACGCGTGCGCCGCATCGGAGACCGTCTTGAGGCTTCTGTCCTTGCGGGTCCGGTAGTCCTGCCAATGGTGATTGAACGGCCTCTCCGGGTGCCAGTCGAAATCGATCGCCCAGAAATCAACAAAGTCCATCCCGCTCCTCATCGCTCGCTCTTTGAGAGCATCAAGCTCCTTCGAGGGGACCTCGGCCAGCGATGGCAGGAACCTGGTCAGCTTGATATCCACCGTCCGGTCTTTGTCCTTCCCCCGGTACACCGGCTCGGCTTCGAGGACGGCCATCTCAAGGAATGGGGGAGGTGACGTGCGGTTCTTCTCCATTATCTCGCGCGGGATCGGTATCAGTTTGATCTTGATGCCAAGCTCGGTTTCGAGCGCCAGGCAGTACTGGCGCAAATCCATCTCAAACTCCCATGCGAGGCAGTAGACTTCTTTGCCACCCGCCTGTGCGACTGCGTGCGCGACATCTTTGACCTCATCCCGCGTAAAGATGGAGTCTATGTTGTCGACGTGACAGAAGGCCCCGGCCTTCCTTCCATGCAGAAGCGGAGACGGGGTCTTTGTCAGTACTTCTGCCTTGAAGAATTCGAGAACGATCCGGCGGTGCTCTTCGTCGGCCCCCTGCAGCCGTTCCTTCTGCCACCACTGGCGTTCGTAACGACCGAGGTTGTAGACGTCGAATGAGCGATACGGCTTCCTGTCATTGTAGAGGTTGCGTTGGACGTCGATGAGACGTTTGCGGGAAGTATGGATGGCAAAACGTCCGAGATCTGCCATAATCCAGCGGCGACCAAGACGCTCGGCGACTGCGCCCGTTGTGCCGGAGCCGCAGAAGAAGTCGGCAACAAGAGAATCGGAGGTAGTCGACCATTCGATGATTCGGCTTAGTAGATCGCTCGCTTTCTGAGTCGGAAAGTCCTTGATGTTCTCATAGGCCTTTATGTCATCCCAAACCGTGTCTCCTACCTTGTCTTCACTTGGCGGGAACCAGTTTTCTACAGTACCAGACTCAGACAGTCTAATGAACTCAAGAGTCTTGCCTGTATCCCGCCAGTAGTCGACCAGTGTCTTTCCAGAACCCGAGTTTCCGTAGTCTTCGTAGTTCTTGACAGCCTTCAAGGCCCGCCCTTTTGACCATTTCCATTGGCCAAACGAAGGTGTCTCTCCGAGGAGTTCATATCTCATGGTAGGTCTGTCAGCTCCGCTCCAAAATCTATGCCAGTAACCGTCTGGTTTCTTACTCTCGTAGGGTATCAACAAATTCGGTATGCGTGCACTGGACGACGTCGAATAGCAGAGCACAACATCGTGTCCTTGTGGGAGAGCAGCGATGTACTCAAACTGCCTTTGAAGATTCTTTGAAATCGGTCTGTTTACGACAATCTCGTTTCGAAAGTTTTCAGGCCCAAAAACCGTGTCCATCATGCCTCGTACGAGGTGACTAATCGCTGGAGCAAGATGCACGAAGAGAAAGCCAGATTCGCTGAGGAGGGCTTTCATTAGAGCCACGCGCTCGTACATAATATGTAGATATGAATCCGCGCCCTTTCCCCACATGTCCCGATAGGCGATCATTTCCAGAGTTGATTGTTCCTTGCCAACTCGCTCGTTCTCCCCTCCGATCGGGATATCCATCGTAAAGTCCGCGCCCACATCAAACGGCGGGTCTATATAGATCAGATCAATCTTCCCCTTGAACTCCTTCAACAGCGACGCCATAACCAGCTTGTTGTCGCCCCAAATGAGCATGTTGCGAAAATCATCTTGACGGCGGTCTTTCATTTCCTTCTCGAAGGCGTCGAGCTGACCGGCCGCAGCGGCTTCGCTTCGCGGCTGGTCGACCGTCTCGATCTTCTGCATCGGCATGGCCAGCCCTGCCACATCGACCTCGCGCCGATTACCGTACTCGTCGTACTTCCCCTCCCACACCAGCTCCGTCTTCATCTGTGAGAGGGGATGCGGATTCCCCGGCCCCCACGTCGGTTTCTTGTCAGCCATGTACATTCATCCCTGCTTAACCTCGTCGTCGACTGCAACCGGACCGATACCGTTTTCCACGATAATCTTGGCAAACTGCTCGCCATCGACAAGCTCGATATTGATTCCGTCTTCCTCATGCAACTTCTCGACTCTGGCACGCGCTTCTTCGGAGATTGTCCCGCAGGTCACTATCATACCGAGGTCAGCGCCTTCCGCCTCCATCCCCCGCACGAGTTGATCGATGACTGTCGGGTCAACTGGTGGTTCGGGACGATAAAAATGCTTGGCCTGCACCGCCACTGTCTGAGTAATAGCTCCGGCAATCAGAAACTCGGCCACGACATCAGCTCCCTTGTCTTTGTTTCGTGGGACTACCCGGGCCTCCCTCGCGCCCAAAGCTTCCAGCGTTTCCTTGATGAGATTCTCGAAACCGAAACTGTCTATGTGGCCGGTCCTTAGCTGGTGCAGAGTTTCACTGACAAGTCGACCCTGTAATACGCGACGGAACGAGGGCTTCCTTCCCTTCTCAGCGTCTTTAAGGCAGTCTACAATCTCCTGAAGGAGATCGGTCGCACGAGCGCACGTGCCCTGAGTTTTCATCCTGGAAATCAGAGCCGTTTGCGCAGAAGATCGCGGTATCGGTTCTTTGTTGTTCAGCCAGGTTACCTGTCTCCGATACGCACGATACTCACCATCTGAGAAAGTCTCACGTTTGGCCGGACCCTCGACCCTGGCGACATAGAAATCTGAGCCATAAGGGACCACAACCAAATCGCCGATGTTCATCTCCCGAATGAATCGCCAAAGATGTCCAGCAGCCCCTCCAGCCAGTCGGAGGTTATCCTCGTTTGCGTAGTACGCCCTCCGGACAATCTCCCGGAACGACTCCCAGTCCAGAGATTCATCCAGAAGCCCCTCGGCCTCAGTCCAACCAATGACAATCTGATCGCTGGACAGCGCCTTTTGGACTAGATCCACGCCTCCCGGCGCAATCCTCAACACGAATGCTTGTTTGGGTTCCATTTGACTCCCCACGCTCGGGCTCGACGAAGTCCCGGATTTCCCGCACGAGGATCTGAGACGCTGTAAGCCTCGGCCGTCTATTCTAGAGGGGCGTTGACTCCCCCTTGGATGATTCAATAAGACACAACACTAATAAACTACCCCCGTAACCCCGCTCCAGTCAAGGGGTTTTCCGCACGTACAGTCAATCCCCGTCGAACATCACATTTCACGATCAATCGAAAGAATAGTATTGACAAGATAACCTAAATACACTAAAATTGGTCCGAGGCAAAGGAGACGTAAACACCAGTGTCACACGATTGGAGAGGGCATGGACTTTGGAGGGATGATCCGGAATGCCAGAACAGAAAAGGGATGGACGGTCAAGGAGTTCATTGAACGGATGACAGCAGACGGGTCGACAAGAATCTCACCAGCCTACGTTACACGCGTGGAGCAGTACCGTGAGATTCCGAGCCCTGAGATGGTTGCCAGGATGGCTGAAGTTCTGGAGATCGAATTGGAGCCGCTCGTAGCAGCGGCCAAACAGAACAAGATGGAGTCATTTAAGGAACGACTCGACGCCAAATATGGAGAGGCGGCCATCTTTTACCGTAAAGTGAATAAGCGAGGGAGATAACCCTTCATGAGCATCAGTATCGTTCGTCGAATGGATTCGACGAGACAGGGTCTGATCGAGCAGATTGCAGAGCGTCATGTTCAGACGTATCTGGACGAGTTCAGTAAGAACGTGGTCGAGGATGTACACCTGGACATCGATGAACTCTATCAGTCTTCCATATACCCCGAGCACGAACTGATTCTTGTCAGGCACAGAGATCTGGGTTTTGTGGGCAAAGAAAAAGTCCTCGGTCAGACTCTGCCAGCCAAGCGAATTATCTGCATTGACAGATCGGTTGCCTCACCGGCACTTGACAAACGATCGTCCTTCACGTACGCCCATGAGTTCGGGCACGGCATCCTGCATTCCGGGAAGAAGAAACTGTATAGAAGCGGGGATCGGCACCAGCTCAGCGGTCCCGGAGTAAGCAGGCACGAAATAGAGGCAAACCAGTTTGCAGCGGCACTGCTTATGCCGCGAGTACTCGTACATTTGTTGTTCCGATGGACGTTTGATTGCGAGCCGCCGCTTTACTACAAAGGACCCGGCCTTTACACCGTTTGCGCACGCGGCCGAGACCACCAAGCGGTAGTTAAGTCGTACTCAGATTACTGCCTGGCATACGCCGGGTTCATGAACACGAGGTTTTTCTCCGTTTCTAAAACGAGCCTGGCATTGCGGTTGTCAAACCTGGGAATGTTGCGAACGACGAAAGATGAGATATTCGATGTGAATCAACCGACCTGGTGGTATCAGGCAAAACTGGACTCCACAGCCTGAGGAGTCCCTTTTTTTGCGCGTGCAATTTACTTGTTTCACTAAAATACATAAAGGACCATCAAAGATGAAGGGGTTCAAGAGACACTCAAGAAGGAGCCGGTACTCGGTCCGAAGGATTAAATCTCGGGTCACATATTCCACCAGGGAGATTGCAGAACTGCTCGGGGTTCATACTGCTACTGTCCTGAAGTGGTATAAATCGGACTTGGAGAAAATCGACAACTCTCGCCCATTCCTCGTCATGGGTACAGCACTCAAACACTTCCTGAGCAATCGCCAGACGAAGCGTCGCCGTCCGTGTGGACCGCATCAAATGATGTGTATGAAGTGCCGTATGCCGGTAACTGCCGACCCTCACAGCTTCCACGTTACAAATTGTAACGCCAAGACGGCACTCGTAAGTGCCAATTGCAGCATTTGCGGGACTCGAGTAAATCGATCTGCATCGGCCGGAAACCTGCTCGACACTCTTAAGAACCTCGGATGCGACACGACCCTTGCTAAGAACTTATCTGAAGCTGTACAACCTGTCCTGAACACTGACTTTGTGGTGAAGAAGAAACCAGATGAAAACTAACCCAACCGGAAGGTGAATCCCGTGAGAAGTGGCAATTGCTGTAAACAGAATGAAATGTGAAAGAGAGGCTTTATTGTGAAACATCCAAGAGGAATCGAGGAGCATGATCTGAAGCAACGGGCATCGTGGATCGCTTGGCGGTATGGATTGGACGAAGAGTCAATTCTCGCAGCCCTGAAGAGGGCCGACGTAAGAGTGACTCATTCCATCCTGATAGATTACTTCTACTACCTTGCGTTTTCACCATCGCTTACGCGTGCGCTCGTTTTGACAAGGCCGCAGGCAGTGGTTGAGATGTACAAGACCGCCGACCTGGAGGACCTGCGATCATGGGAGAAGTTGACCGAGCGCTTGATTGGCGATAAGGCCCGTGACTGGCCGGACATAGAGGAGCTCTGCCGCTGGGATGCAGAGCAGTACCTGCTGCCGGATTAGGCTACATGTAGCCATAAAGCCTCAATGAAAGATTGGGTCATCTATGTCGACCGACGATCAGAATAGGGACATTTCATGAAACCTGCGTTTAACCCAAGAAACGAGCGAATCAAGCGATTATACCTTGAATGGTTGAGGGAAGTCGGACGAAAGAGCCATGCCACAGCCGATAACGCGCGCAAGGCTCTGGAGCGATATGAGATGCACACGAAGTACGAGGACTTCCGGAGTTTCGGCAGGCGTCAGGCTCTCTCGCTCAAGAAGTCCCTGCTTGATCAAAAGTCGCCGGTTTCCGGACTTCCTCTCAGCCGGTCCACCGTTCGCACCGTACTTCGAAACCTGCAGGACTTCTTCGCGTGGCTCAGCCGGCAGCCGGGTTATAAGCGGATCGCCTTGACCGACATTGAGTATTTCAATCTTTCGCGGAAGGAAACAAATATGGCCTTAGCCACCAAGTTGCGTGAGACTCCGACTCTTGAGCAAGTTCACAACGCCATCGGTGCAATTGACTGCAGCACCGAGATCGGCAGGCGCAACCGGGCGCTGATCGCCTTCACGGCGCTTACCGGGATTCGAGATGGCGCCTTGGTGTCGCTGAAGCTCAAGCATGTAAGAGTGTCAGAGCGCCTCGTGGAGCAGCTGGGCGACGAGGTGCACACCAAATTCAGCAAGACGATCACCACGTACTTCTTTCCGGTTGGATATGACTTCGAAAAGATCGTGATGGAATGGATACGTTTCCTGCGCGAGGACAAGCTGTTCAGCCTGAATGATCCGCTCTTTCCACGCACTAGACTGTGCCAGGATGAGAACAACTGTTTCGCAGGCAGTTCCCTGGAACCACAGCCCTGGTCATCCGCAGCACCGGTACGGAAGATATTCAAGGAAGCGTTTGAGAAAGCAGGCATGAAGAAGTTCACGCCCCACTCGTTTCGACGTACGTTGACGCGTCTCGGACAGGAACTATGCAGGAACCCGGCCCAATTGAAGACTTGGAGCCAGAACCTTGGCCACGAAGATGTGATGACCACGATGGTCAGCTACGGGAAGATAGATCCGTTCAATCAGGGGAAGATAATGGAAGAAATCGCGAGTCAGGTCCTTGATGACAAAGACCGGCCCGCTACTGTGAGCGACATCAGGAAACTGCTTCAGGAAAATGGGATCCAAACACAGAGGTAATAATGGACAAGCTGCTTACTCCCCAGGAAGTCGCCGAGAAGCTCGGCGTAAAGAAATCGACCATTTATTCGTGGACACATCAGGGATTCATCCCGTTCACAAAAGCCGGTCGACTACTGCGATTTCGGGAAACTGACGTCATGTTATGGTTGAACAAACGGTCAAAGAAGGGACGGCCCGGACGAACTCCTCAGATCCTATAGCCGCCGCAGACCGCGGGTCTCAGTCTTGGTCGAACTCGAGCTTCTGGATCGCACCCACCAGATGCTCAGGCGCGAGATGCGCATAGATCATGGTGGTCTGAATATCGCTATGGCCAAGTAGCCGTTGCACAGTGGGCAAGTCAACCCCCTTCATAACCAGGTGGCTTGCGAACGTGTGTCGGAGAGTGTGGACCTTTGTGATGTCCCGCAGTCCCGCTCGCCTCGCCGTGGACTCCAAGGCCGCACGGAGTTTTCCGCCGAGTTTTTTGCCGTCTCGTCGCGTGAAGACGTAGGCGTCACTCCTGACCTTCGGCGGCTTGATCTCCTTCAGAAGTCGACACATACCGTTGTTGAGAGGAATCTGCCGCTCACCGGCTTTCGGGGTCCAGTCGACCTTCTGTTGTACTTTCAAGACCTTACGAGCCAGGTCGATATCTCCCCATTGCAGATTCGTCAACTCGCCCAATCGAAGTCCAGTGTTGAGAAAAGTGTAGAAAATGGGGCGATAACGATCAGCGGCAGCACCTAAGAGAATGCAACATTCCTCTTGTGTCAGGAATCTCGGCTCCGCCTTCTCAACCACTTTCAGGCTCCTAATCCCATCTGTAGGATTGGTCGAACAGAGACCGTGCTGCTGGCCGAATCGAAAAACGGCCCGCAGAGTCTTCACTTCGTAGTTGATCGTCTTGGAAGACCCTGGTAGCGCATTGGGCGCCACCTTGGCAGCGAGTCTTTCAGGCAGGTCTGCCTTTCTGGGATCAGTCGTTTTTCGCCACTTCTTGAAGCCCTCAAGGTGTTTCGGGGAAAGTTGGGACACCCTGGTAATCTCGGGAAGTTCTGCGTCGAGAAAGAGGCGAAAGTTGCGGATTACCTGCCCGTAGCGAAGGGTTGTGCTCGGTGCATGGTTAGTTTTGGAGAAGTCAAGGTAGGCATCGAAAAGGACGGCCAGCGAGCCGTCCGGGACGTCGAGGTCGAACCGTTTACGCGCTATCTTCGACTCGGAATCTGACAGCACTTGCTCGGCCACGCGCCTGGACGTTCCCACGCGTTTTCGGACTCTTTTTCCTTCATTGACTACGTTGATGTAGTAAACTCTTCCCCTCTTGTAGATAGTCCCCATACGGCACCTGCCTGAAAAAGTCGTCACAGAATCGTCACATCGACTTACGTGGAGAATATAACAAAAAGATAAGACACTGTCAATAAGCAGGTTAAATAAAAATAGCGGTGCAGGGACTCGAACCCCGGACACGCGGATTATGATTCCGCTGCTCTAACCAACTGAGCTACACCGCCATCTTGTCCGCCAAATGAGCAGACACAGAAATTATAACAAACGGGAGT
>JAVEYB010000024.1 GCA_034003725.1 Candidatus Zixiibacteriota bacterium | reverse complement strand
ATCCTTGGCATCCAGCTGGATGTCAGTCCTGAGGGACACCCCTGTTGACAGGTACTGAAACACGACACAGGTCGTATCGTAGTGCCACTGGGTCCTGAGGGACACCCCTGTTGACAGGTACTGAAACATGAAATCCTTGGCATCCAGCTGGATGTCAGTCCTGAGGGACACCCCTGTTGACAGGTACTGAAACACGACACAGGTCGTATCGTAGTGCCACTGGGTCCTGAGGGACACCCCTGTTGACAGGTACTGAAACTTCTCATTCTGGACGATGATAGTCCCTTTGTTTGTCCTGAGGGACACCCCTGTTGACAGGTACTGAAACTCATTTCGGCTATAGGCGCTCCGCGGTGTGTGTCCTGAGGGACACCCCTGTTGACAGGTACTGAAACAAATTTTCGGTCTCTTTCTCCCTGCTCTTTGTGTCCTGAGGGACACCCCTGTTGACAGGTACTGAAACGAACAATCGTATGGAGACATGATCAGGCTTATGTCCTGGGGGACACCCCTGTTGACAGGTACTGAAACTGAACTATGATGCTTACTTCTGACTGACCAGGTCCTGAGGGACACCCCTGTTGACAGGTACTGAAACAGAAGCATCCCAATGCACAAAGTGTTTGCCTGTGTCCTGAGGGACACCCCTGTTGACAGGTACTGAAACACGCAGTCTGTAGCCTTCAGCACACAGTTTGGTCCTGAGGGACACCCCTGTTGACAGGTACTGAAACTCGATGAAGAGTATGGCAAACACTTTGTCTGGTCCTGAAGGACACCCCTGCTGGCAGGTACTGAAACGTTACCAATGTCTTACGCTCCCGTTTGCCACTCGCACAGCGGTTCGGCCGGGCGAATACCAAATCTCCGCCCGGCCGCTTCCTGCAGACACTTTTCGCTTGACGGGCGCGCGGGAATTGTCTACCTATCAAACCAGATTCACTCGACATCTCTTGGGTGGGAGAGAACGCACCTTTGAAACGAATAATCAGCACGTGCCCGGACCTGCCTATTGGCAAGAACATAAACCCGTACCCCGGCCGCACGCTGCGCACGTGGCACATTCAGGTCATAACGCCGATGTATGGCGGGGGAGTGGAGCCGGGTCGCCCTGACTCAATCACGCCGGTTCGCGGAACGACTGTGCGAGGACACCTGCGTTTCTGGTGGCGCGCCACACGGGGCAGCCGTTTTCAGTCTGTTGCCGAACTGAGAGCCCGCGAAAACGACATATGGGGCAGCACCAAAACCGGCAGCCCGGTTGGTGTCTCAGTGAAGGTAACAAAAAAAGGGACCTTGCAGCCGTGCGCCACGTATTCGCACGGATCGAAGGAGCCAAGATTCAGAGACGGACTTCCCCGATATGCGCTGTTCCCCTTCAAGGGCAAATACAATGGCGATCCGCCCCCGGCGAATGACGTGACCGGCCTCGAGTTCGACCTCACAATCACGTATCCGGAGGGTCTTCAAAAGGACGTGGAAGCCGCGCTGTGGGGGTGGGTGAATTTCGGCGGAATAGGGGCACGTACAAGACGCGGATGCGGAGCTCTCTACTGCGCTGAGTACGCACCCGAATCAGCGAACGCCCTTGACACCTGGATTGCGAACGCGCAGAAGTCTTTTGAATTTCGGGTCACGGGCGAGTCAGCCGGATGGCCGGTAATTGGTAAGACTCTTCTTGTGAATGACAACGCGGAGCGGGATGGATGGGAGTCGGCCGTGGGGCTGCTGCAGGAGTTCAGACAAGGCAAGGATGTCGGACGTGATGAAGGGAGTGATCGTCTCAATCCAAGGAAACTCGGTCGCACAAGATGGCCGGAGCCGGAGTCAGTGCGCGACTTGGTTATGAGACAACGTGAAATGGACGATGCTCCGGCGTTTCATCCCGAGGACGCGCGAATCCCTTCCGGATTTTTTCCGAGAGCCGAGTTTGGTCTGCCTATAATCATCGAAATCCGGGACGAGCATGTAGGCGGTGGTATCAACCTGAAGCCAACTTTGCAGTATTCGGCTTCGCAGGACCGGCTCGCGAGCCCATTGATCTTGCGACCAATGCGTTTTGCCGGAAATCAATCCGGCATATTTGTGTTGGCATTGTCCACTCCCCCTCTCACTTCGGCATACCTCGCGCCGGGGAAAGCCGACCTTGTGGAGGGGGTAACTATCCCGGAGGACAAGATATGCAGCAAGGAGCTTCTAACATATGAATCGTCGCCGTTGGGATTGGCCTTTGATTATCGGCCGCCCAATGACGCGAAAGGTTCCGCTGTCGAGAGTTTCGTTGCCTTTGCCAAGCGGCGCGGTTATCGCGAGGTGAAGATCTGATGCCAACGCTGCTCGCACTGTCGTTGGGTCCGGTGCAAGGCTTCATCGCGGCCGCTCGACGGACACGGGACCTCTGGTTTGGTTCCTTCATTTTGTCTGAAATCAGCAAGTCAGTCGCCCGGTGTGTGCACGACTACGGGGGCCAGTTGATCTTTCCCGCGCCGCAGACTGGTACCGACTTGCAGGCCGAGAGTGCGTTTAATGTCTCAAACATCATCCTTGCCAGGCTCGACCCCCGCGTCTCTCCGGGAGATATCGCTGAGTCTGCCCTGACCGAGGCGCAACGGTGCTGGAAGATGTACGCCGATCAGGCGTTGCAGAACGGACGCAAACTTATCTCCGAGAACCTATGGGGGGAGCAGGTTGACGACGTACTTGAGTTTTATGCGGCATGGTGTCCACTCTCTGATAACGACTACAGGACCGCCCGCACCAATGTTATGAGGCTGCTGGCGGGAAGAAAGGCGTGTCGTGACTTTCTCCCCGCGAAAGGCCACGCAGGTATTCCGAAATCATCATTAGATGGCGCTCGTGAATCCGTGCTTGCCTGCGCAAGGACACGCGAAGAGACCCGCAATCTTCGTCGAAAAGTGCTTCAGGAGCAACCGGAGTTGATGCAACGTCTTCGTCTCTCGGTTGGCGAGGAACTGGATGCCGTGGCGTTCACGAAACGCGCGGCGATAAAAAAACCGTTCCCGTCGGTTTCTCGCGTCGCGGCCGATCCATGGATACGAGGCATTGAACGGGACGGAGGTGGAGCGGAGCAGGTGCTGAAAGAGATCGCAGATCTCTGCCGGCGCTCCAGTTTCTCTACAGGATCAGGCGAATACTACCGTGATTCAGCCTTTCCTTTTGACGGAGAGGTCCTTTACCGGGGTCGACTTGGTAGCCTCATTGCCGACGCGACTCGCGGAGATTCGGATCCCCACAAGTGGTCATACGGTGAGATTGGCCTTTCGCAGAAAGACGTGAACTCACTCGAACAGATCAAGACCCTCCTGAGCAAATTGCAGAGCACACATGATGATGGGTTTAGCTTTGGCGAGCCTAATCCGTACCTGGCGGTTCTGGTTGCCGACGGCGACAAGATGGGCAAGTTGATTTCCAGCTTCGAAGATGAAGGCATGAATATCCGGTTCTCGCAGGCATTGTCCGGATTTGCCTCTGAAGCTAAGAAGGTCGTGGCGGAGTGCCAGGGATTCACGGTATACACGGGTGGCGACGACGTGCTTGGTTTCGTTCCGGTTGACCAGGTGATTCAGTGCGCCGAAAGGTTGCACGAAGCCTTTGGTAGGACCTTGTCGGAGTTTGAAGTGATGGCGGATGGCAGGCCGACGCTTTCTATCGGCGTAGCAATCTGCCACTTCCTTGAGTCACTGGAAGACATTCTCAGGTTCGGGAGGGATGCAGAGAGAGCTGCGAAGAATCGACCGGAAGGCAATGGACTTGCGATTCACCTGTACCCGAGAAGCGGCGCTCCAATCTTGTTTCGTGACAACTGGTCCAATGAACCGGCGGCACGAATGGAGCGGTGGATCTCGATGCTCAGAGAGGGACTTCTTTCAGATAGAACGGCTTATGACTTGCGAGACATGGCTGTCGATTATGCCGGCTGGCCGACAACGCCCGAGACTACGGATGCGATAAAGAAAGACTTACAGCGGCTCCTGAAGCGAAAAAGCTCCCGTGGTAATGAAACGGTGCTTGAATCGGTGGCAAACGACGTTTCAATCGCTCTGACTCGCGTTCATAGTGCCAAGAGCGGCCTTCACGACGGATTCCATTTGGGAATAATGGGACTTGCGCAGGAGTGGCTGATTGCGCGGAGTATGGCGCGGGCTTATGACCAAGCTGCTGGCCAAGGCGCAATTGTAGCGGCAGGAGGTCCCGCCTGATGGCTGCCGAAGTATTCATCAGTGTTACCCCGCGGGACCCTGTTATTGCGCGTGACGGGAGACCATTTGGCATGGGTCAGGGGAACCGTATGAGATCGCTTGCGTTCCCGGTACCGTCAATGACGGCCGGAGCAGTGCGAACTTTGATTGGCCAGTTGGCAGACATGCGGTTTGACGAGAAAGACGTACGCGAACTAAAGAATATCTCCGTATCCGGACCTCTCCCCTGCTATAAGGGGAAGTTGTTCTTCCCCGCTCCCGCAGACATTTTCGTTTATGAGTCAAGCAGTGGCAGCGAGGTTCAACGCAATCACGTACGGCTGCGACCTTCTCAAATGAAACCTCATGAGGGGACTTACCCGCCGCTATCAGTCTCTCCGATCTTGATTACAAACGACGACAAACCGGCGGATTCGGCTGCGTTCTGGTCGTCCGATGTGATGGGGAACTGGTTAGCAGATCTCGATATTGTCACACCACCCAAAGAACAGAACATCGACGACGGATATATGCCTCCGCTCAAACAAGACATCCGCACACATGTCAAGATTGATCCGAAGTTGTATGCTGCCGAGGAGAGCATGTTGTTTTCGACGAGCGGATTAGATTTCACGGTGCAGGGGTCCACTGAACCCCTGGAAGTATCCTTGCGCGTGGAGACCGATCGTGGTGAGACCGCGGAAAAGCTGGCAACACTGGGGCTATTCAACCCACTCGGCGGCGAACGCCGCCTGACACTTTGGCGGGGACAACCGAATCCCGGTTGGACTCCTCCTCAGCCAGTCAATGAAGCGTTTGGCAAAGGCGTCCAGGCGGTCCGTTTGATTCTGGCGACACCCGCTGTTTATCGGGACGGCTGGCGACCTGACTGGATCGCCCCATCCGACAATGTCGGTATTCCTCCCCACAGCAACGTCACACTGAAGCTGATGTCAGCTATCGTGAATCGTTGGCAACCCGTATCTGGATTCAGCTTCGAGCGAGGCAAGACGGGTCCCAAGCCAATACGAAGGATGGTACCGTCCGGAAGTGTCTATTTCTTCAAAGTGATGCAAGGAAATCCCATGGACCTGTTACGCGATTGCTGGCTTAGGTCAACTTGCAGTGGGCCTGAAGTGGCAAATGATGGTTTCGGTCTTGGGTTGTGGGGGGCGTGGCGAATCTAACAGTGCCCGTTTCGGAGGGGCGGAATATGAATTTTAACGCAAAGACCTACTGGCTTCACACCTTAACATCTGTACACGTCGGCGTAGGCCGAGGAGTAGGATTTATTGATCTTCCCATCATGCGTGAGAAGGTTACCAACTGGCCAATCGTTCCCGGCTCATCAGTCAAGGGTGTAATTGCTGACTACTTTGGTGCCTGGGAATCAGCACGCACAGAGAAGTCCGATAAGAGTGCAAGACACAGGCAAGCGTTTGGATTGGCCGGAGACGAATACTCACAATCGGGAGCGCTGATCTTCACTGACGCGCGGGTTGTCTGTCTACCTATTCGGAGTCTGTACGGAACATTCTGCTGGATTAGTTCTCCTATGGTGATGAACCGGTTAAAGCGAGATCTGGAGTCAACAGGCTTCTCTGCAGTACCTTCCATCCCTCACATTCCTAACACTAACACGGCATTGTCGGCAAAGACAGACCAATGTGCAGTCCATTCCGGCGGAAAGGTCTTTCTTGAGGACCTCGATCTTGCACTGAGTGAAAACAAAGCGTTGACACCCTGGGTTGAGATGATTTCAAGAAGCGTGTTTCCAGAGGACCTCACATGGCAACAGGAGTTCGCAAGGAGATACTGTGTAGTCTCAGATGAGACATTCGACTTCTTGAGTGACACTGCAACGGAGGTCCAGGCACGCATTAAAATTGATGCTGAGACAAAGACCGTTTCAAAGGGGATGCTCTGGTACGAGGAGTCGCTTCCTGCTGAAACAATCCTCGCGGGGATTGCGGCGTGCACGCCATTTTCGTCGAGTGGTCCGCTGGATCCAGGCGACTTGATGAACGAGTACTGTTCAAAAGAACTACGCATTCAAATTGGTGGAAAGTCGACAACCGGAAAAGGCAGGGTGCGCTGCGTATTCTCCAGCGGGAGGAATAGCTAACATGCCTGCGAGCCATGTTACGAGGGACCAGCAGCGGGCCCAAGCTGCATACGAGCGGATCATGAAAGTTGACAGGGAACCTTGGCGGAAGGATTACGGACGTCAGTGCCTCAACCTGCCATTCCTTATCCAGCGATGCGGTTTGTGTCAGGCCATTACGTTTCTGGACTCAAAGTCGGCTGCGGACTCAAGGGAATATCTTCGGTATCTGCTTCGAGATTTCGCAGAGGTCTCGGGCATAGCTGACAGCCAGGCTGAACTTGTCACGGCCGTCCGTGGCTCCTCGAACATGGGTGCCGACAATACATTACGGCAGTACCAATGGATGACTCGCGAGGCTCTTGCCTGCAGCATCTGGTTCAAACGATACGCGGAAGCCGTATTGAAAGTGCAACTTGGTGAAGGTGAGGACACGGATAGATGAGTCAAGCGTGTCGAAAAGTAGCCCAGGACCTCTGGTCCAATTCACAGCTTCCAAATGCAGCATCACATGCAGGCCTGATTCTGGACCGATATTTGCTTCAAACTGGTGATGACGGTGAAAGCAAACGCAACCTCCTGGAGGAGGCGAAGAAGGCGGTAGCCAAATCGATCGGGCTGTACGAGCGCGCTTTTCTACGGTGGCACAATGCGGCACCCGTCAATCACTTGGATCACGAATTTAGGTCCGAAGGTCGGCTCGTAGTGGGACTCGGCATAAAATCCGTGATCGAGACGGGACTGAGAATGCACCACACATATGGCGTCCCGCTGATTCCAGGGTCGGCACTAAAGGGGCTGGCGAGTCATTACTGCGCTCTCACCAGAGGACCCATCGACGATGCTTTCGCTGCAGATGGGGCCGCATTTGCACTCATCTTCGGGAACAACGAGGCCAGCGGACTTGTCAGCTTTGATGATGCCTGGATACATCCAAGCTCCCTCACGAATAGCGAAGGTCTGCTACTTGACGCCATGACTCCCCACCACTCAGATTACTACACAGGGAAGCAAGAGGACGCAGCACCTGCGGATTTCGACGGCCCAATACCGCTGCAGTTTCTCTCCGTCAAAGGCACGTTTCTGGTTCGGGTGTGGGCCGATGTAGATGGATTGGAAGCTCGTAAGTTGCTCACAATTTCGATGACATTATTGACTGAGGCTCTGAAGAACTGGGGTATCGGCGGAAAGACAAACTCTGGATACGGAAAGCTGGTTCTCAACAGCTGAACCATAACAGACTCATGAATACTCACCCTGAGGCAGTAGCGGACCTGTGATGAAGTCACATTCGAAAAAGTACACACACGTGTTTGAAGTCCTGCCGCTGTGGCTTCTATTGCTTGCAGCGCTGCTTCTGACACATTGGATAGCAATCAGCATTCATGAGGAGATTGAGCACTGGTCCAAAAGTGTCCCGATCTGGGTAGTCGTGCTCTGTATGTTAGTGCTACTTACTCTCGTGGCAATCGGACTGGAGTCATATAGGCGTCGCTCCTTTCTTCCACGCACGCGTGACATTGATGACATCGCCAACCCGCCGAAGAGGAAGCACCTCCTGCTCTTTCTCTCGTATCTGAGGGCAGAGGTACTCGAAGCTTACAGGTCTGGGCAACTACCGTGGTCGGAGATGAAAGGTTCTTTGACGGCGTCTCTGGAGACTGTAACTCGCAAAAAGAACGACGAAACCGCAACAATCGATTCTAGATTTAGGCTTCAGTTTCCATGGGAAATGCCGCTTCGCGCCATTGCGCACAATTTGGGTGAGCTCAAAAGTATTACCATAATCTGCTCAAGGGATTCCGCATCTCAGGCGAAGGATTTCGTCAAGTTGTTAGACGGATTTGATGAGATCAGATCTGACGGAGTTGCAATAACTCTACTCGGTATTGACGGTCTGTCTTTGGAGATGATTGATGCCCGCAGTGATCGAGTCGACTCCCTTGGTGGGTTGAATTTTGAAGGTTTCAATAAGCTGGCAGAGGCAATTGGATTCTATTTGAGAAAACTGTCGGCTGACGGGGTACGCGAGCGAGACATCGTTATAGACATCACAGGCGGACAGAAGCCCACAAGTGTTGTGGCGGCGGCGGTGACGTTCAATCGAAAGGTGCGTTGTCAGTACGTGCAGACAAATAGACCGTGGAATGTGGTGGGGTATGGTATAGAGATGAGTTTTGTTGAGGCAATTAAGTTGGAATACTAGTTTTTGCAGCTTGCAGACGATATCGACACACTGGCAACATCATTCAGACACGATGCGATCTCGCCCGCTCGATTTCCACCAACGGAGCAAACCAGTCACGCAATGCTTGCCAACCCGATTCTTGGGGTATTGGCCTGGAATCAAGGTACTGGATCTCCTCAAGTTGCTGCCACATTGCCTCACAAGTCCGTCGTGGGTGATTCGCTATGAATGACTCATAAAAGTCATTGAAGATCTGATAGTGATCGCCGACGATGAAAGGCTCCCAACTCTGGCGCAGCCTGTCTTCTGGTTGGATATCGATGATTTCGATCTGGTTAAGATCTCTGACTCGGGATTCCGCCAGTGCCTTTGTCATTAGCTGCATCGCTTCCACATCGCTCACAGGTGCACTGTACCCAAAGATTGTGACAATGTAAGCTTCCTTCAAGTAACTGACCAGCTTCTGCCATTCTGAATCTATGAAGTGGTTTTGCTGATAGTTCTTCTGGCCTATCGGATAGAGCAACGGCACATTCTCAAACCGACTGAGGCACTTTGGGCACAGTGTTCCAGCTCGTCCACATTTCCGGTCAGCCGTACAGAACCCGATAGCCACATTGCCGTGTAGAAACGCTACATTTGGCAAGTCAATCCATTTGCTGTTGCGTTTTAGCGCCTGGAACAGCAGCGGGTCCCAATTGAAAGTCGCTATCAAGTCCTTAGATCGCAACGAGACTACAAGCAGATCGTAAATCGTCGGGTACTCTGGCAGCTCTATCGATTGGAAATAGGTCGAGATCGCAGCCTCGATCTCCGCGAGGATATGAACATCACCAGATCCGTGAAGACGACTGTAAGTTGATTCGAAGCTTGCGTCGTCTGCTCTGATACCGTGATGATTGAAAAGGGGTCCGAGTTCAACAGTGGAGATTATGTCTTTCATTAGTGGAACAATACTTCCATTCTTGTCACCATCTGGGCACGTCGCCCTGCTTGCTCCCGCCCCGAGGATGACAATGTGTGGTCGGCCCATGCTCAGATCGCCGATTTCATCATACACTGACATGGTATCGTCCAGATCGCTAATTAACCGATGGCCTATCCCACGCTCAACTTGCACATCCCCGCAATCCAGTACCTCAACCCCGACTGTGCCTCATCCGGCTTCGTGAGCGCCTTTTCCGCATGCGCCACGTAGGCATTTCGGAACTGGTTGATTCGTTCCACCATCTCGTAGAGCTTGTCGTCACCTGCTTTGCCAAACCGATCCTTCAGACCGTTGAATATTCCACCGAGACCGGCCTCCCCATTGAGGCCGAAGTCCAGACAGAAAGCCAGCAGCCCCATCGGCCAAAGGCCGTTTCGGAACACCAGGGTCTTCTTGAGATTGCGCGCACCCACGAGTAATTGCGACTTCTTCTTCGCGGGGAGGTTCCCAAGATGTGGTGCGAAGTAATCATCTTGCTGTACCGGCTTGGTGGGAACAAGGTCGAGCAGCCGCCGCATAATTAGGCTTTTCGCAGCCTCATCGATCGATCCAAGCAACGGCTGGAAAGCAGGCGCGAAGTTCTGTCCTTTCTTGTTCTGCAGGAAACGATACAGTGTGACCGACTGCTCGACGGCCCTCTGAAAGCGTTCCGGCAACTTCTGGAAGACTACGACAGGCAGAAACTCCGAGATAGTCGCATCAATATCCGTTGTCTCCGACGTGTAGAGCGCCAACTGGGTTTGGGCCTTCGTCGCATCATCGATGAGTTCGCGGAGCGAAGGGTTGCAGGCTCGTGCGAGTTGCTCTATTTGGTCCGTTTCCGCACGCTCAAACTCCGCTTGAGGCACGTATAGATACTTCCACTTCTGACCATTCGAGGCAGACTCGCACCAGGCCACCGCTGCGCGCGCCTTGAGGGGAACATCGGCGTCCTTTCTGCCCTTCGTCTCAACGAGCAGATAGTCGCCCGACTTAGTCTTAACGAAGAAGTCCGGCGTGTAAAAGGCCAAACGTGAACCAAAGGTCAAGTAGTCGATCCGAAGGCACTGCGGTCCGGCGTTCTTCGCGAATGCCACGACATCTGAGGCGGTGTCGGCAAACCGCACAAATCCCTGCTCTAGAGACCTATTACAGGGCACCAGATTGAACGGAGTGCGCTGTGCCACCAAGACTGGCCGACTTTCGGATGCAGTCACTTGGAATGGCTTCCAATCAAACAGGGAGCCCGGATCTTCTGCTTTGGAACGTGTCTCCGTTGTAACGGTCTTTTCCCTCACCAGCGGTACGAATGTTGCGCGCACATACTCTCGAACATCCGGCTCGCCGAGACGCGGGACGATCGCGGGATCGAAGATATTGATCCGTTTTTCGAACAGGACTCCCTCGAAGAACTGCTGAAGCAGGGGCGCTAATACCGAGTGCGTTCCCCTGAGCCTGCAGATCAACTCGAGCTCT
>JAVEYB010000023.1 GCA_034003725.1 Candidatus Zixiibacteriota bacterium | reverse complement strand
CGCGGTACCTCAGCACCATGTTGTTGAAAATCCTCAAACGCTTGTTACGTTTTTCCGGCTCATGCTCATAGAGAACAATAATCTTGGCGCGTTGAAGTTCAGCATATTCATCGAACTTGGATTCTTCCTTGAACGTACGCATAACCTCTTCATCAACATCCGCCTCATCAATCTCTTCTTTCGTGGGTGGCTTTGAGGAGGCTTCATCGGCGGGTTTTTCCGGGTCGGCTGCTCCCCCGTGCAGTAACTTCGTAATATCATTGTAGCGACGCAACCTGCCTTCCGGCGTCATTCCTGCCAGTTCGCGTTTGTCTCGCGGGGTGAACAATTCGCCCCGCTTACCGAATTGTTCTCTGAGTTCCCCCTCAATTGTCGAGAGCGACACTTCTTCTTCGACGGCCTCCGGACTGACTTCCTTCTGCCTTCTCAAGGCAGCCAATTCCCATTCGTCCTGAAGATACTCTTCCTCGCGAATATTCAATGCTATCTCGATGTAGTTTTTCTCAGAGACTGTGAGCGGCTTGCCCTTTTTCCTTTCTTCAAATGCGAAGGCAGCTCTGATCCTTCTGAGCAATGCTTCCCTTCTTCTGGCCTGATAATCTTCTTCAGAAAGCCCCGCCTCAAACTCAGGAATCGGTGCGACCTTGTTCAGATGCTCTATCAGCACTTTTGTATCCTTTGGATCTGGCATCGCCATGAGCGTTCGAACGACCCAGAGGATGAAATGGAGAACAAGCGGTCCAAGCAGGACAATGGTGTACATAATTGTCTTTGCCGTTCCCTCTTGGGGCCCGTACTCACTTAAGATATTGGAAGCTATAAACAGGTAGATCAAATAGACTATTAAGCCACAGCCTGCTTTCCGCAATTTCCATTCAGTCCTGGATTCCTTCATGTCATACGCTCCTCTGTCCCTGATTCGTGACTCCGTCATTCCACGCCAGTTCAGTCTCTTCCATGAGAGGCGAAGACTTCACCGGCCAGGTCAAACCCGCCGCCTTGCGGACCGCCCTGCTTTCACGGGACAGCTTGGTCCACTGAGGAAAGGTGAAATGCACGGAGTCGCGGCTCCGGCTGAGTGACTTTTCAGGTTCACTCAATGATACTTTTCCGTTCATGATCCGGATTCGGTGTTACCCAAACATGTTGAAACAGCGTCTCCGGACGTTTCAATTCAAACGTGTCGAGAGAAGCAAACCAGAAAAGAGTCGAGGTGGCGATGGCCTTGCCAAAAGACGGAAACGCGCAGAGAATATTGGCAATCCGTCCTCTCTCGGACAACGTACCCGCTGTCGCGCCGGGCGCGACAAACAGGACTCTGAAAGATTTAATCGGCTGCATGGGCAAGGGGCTTGACTCCCCCAGCGTGGCTCCGTCAGCGGCCGCAACTCCCGCCACCGTACCGTCAGGCAACGTCCGATACAGGTAGCGGGGAGTACCCTTCCACACTCTTCGATAGAACATGAACCCATAAACCTTCTTGCGGATATCCGAGCGGTCGCCTTTGGCGACAATCGGCATGGTGCCTCGATCCAGTTCCAGAAAGTAATGCGCCCGACCCTTGCCTTCGACCTCAATGCCAAAAAACGCGTCGGGATAAACCGAAAACTTTCGCTCCTCGCCTTCCCAGTCCTCTCCCCATATCCAGTCCTGTAAAACATTGCCCTGTTCCCAAAACAGGATCCTTACCTTTCCGCCGCTCGCCTGACACGCCAGTTCCAGAATTACTCGAAAACGCGCTACGGCCAGAGCGTGTTGAATGAACGGCGCTTTGACCCGGTTAGCCTCCACGATTTCGCCGACCTGAGCTACGGTGACTCCTTCCTGAGCCGCCACCGCTTCCGCGCTGGCCCGGCCAAGGCCGTAGGCAATTCGCGCTCCCCCAAAGCCGCGACCCATGGGTCGCGCCAGCGCCTGATGCGGCTCGAGGTACTTAGCTTTCGCCAGTTGCCGCAGGCGCTTATAGAGCGCCTTTTCCCCGAATCCGTACCGACGCGGTCGGTGCTTGCCGTCAGCGCCGGGTGCCTGCGATTCGGTTTCCCTCTCTTCGGTGACGAATGCCGACATCAGCTCCATGTCCAGAAAGCGGTGCTGGTATATCAGATGCAGAATCTGCAGGTCCCGATCGTGCAATGTAAGTGCCTGGGAACCGCGGCGCTTCCGGCTGCGTGTAGTCTCCATTGTCTTTTCTTCGTTCATATAATCATTTCTTCAACGTCCGGCCGTGCCGGACACCATCTCCTCGCCCCCCTTTCGTCGGAGGCCGAAAGTCCCGCCGGAGGCGGGACGCCCGCCCCGTAAAGCCGATTCGCCTCTGGCGGAGACGGCTGAACGGATGGCGGTTCGAGCCGCCCGACTACGCCCGCTTCGCCGAGCCCCTCCTCAGCCATATGGTGCGGGGCGAGGCCAAGGAACGTGACCGGCTCCGCCGGTCGCGTGACGCAGCCGCGCCTTCCCCCGGTCCCTGTCCTGCTTCGCCTACTGGCTGTCACCCAGGTCTACCCATTACAGCCAAGAAGCAGGAGAGGCGGGAAGTCGCGGGGAGGGGGCGTAGTCGGGCGGTGAGGCGAGTGGTGATTCCCCTGTAAACCAGCCACTTACTGGACTGGAAAAGTAGAATTGATTCAACATCCATTCTACTTTTTTATAATCGGCAGTCAGGCCGATTATCTCCAGTCCCACAGGGGGAATCGCGATCTCGACCGAAACCGACCGACGAAAGGGGGGCGTCTTTTTCTTGTCTTTAAGCCGCCGGTCAAGGGCGGCGTTTTCCTCCGGGCACCGGCAGTCAGAGCCGGTGCTCTGTTCAGGACGTCCTGCGTTTGCGGCAGTAGTAGCAGAGGCTGCCGTACTCCACCCTCCGGTGGCAGATTTCGCATTTCGGTTGCCGCCGAAATCCGGGCCGAAACGGACCCGGGCCGGCACGGATCAGCTTCTTCTTCATCTGCCGTTCCGGGGTCTTGTAAAGGTGCGGCTCATGGCCAGAAACGTCATACCGCAGGCCGCGGCGTCAAAAGCGTTCTGGAAGTAGCGCTCGCGCCACTGGCGGTTAGATTCCAGATATACCCGCAGTTCCGGGTATCTGACGGTCACGGTCCGGGCCAATTCCCGCTTGGTGGCGTTGCCGTCTTTGCAGACGACCTTGCGCACGGTACGCGGGTCGAGCTCGAACACCCGGATACGGTGCCTTCGGGCGATATGCCGTATTTTCCCGATAACCAGCGTCAGTTGCAGGTTCTGCCTGATTTGCGAGAAGTTGTTCTTCTCGATGACGACCGCCTGCGGCCGCTTCTGATCGAGAAGCAGTGTGACTACGGACGTGACGGCGGTGAACACGTCCCCGCCGTTCCGGCGGTACCAGAGGTCCCTGACGCCGAAATCGTCCAGTGTCTCCCCGATGAATCCGGCGTACCCCAGGTGCCTAGTGCCCGGGTCGATGGCCAGCAGGCTATTTCGTATCTGCGGCATACTTCTTGACGAGGAAAGTGAATAAGGCGAGTCGGGAACGTTTGACCTTCTCATCGGGAACGCTGAGCGCGGCGCGGTACGCGGCTTTGACTCCGCTGTCCGAGTATTTCCGGCAAAGAATCTGATAGGTGGCGAGATTGTCGGTGTCGAGAAACGCCTGAGCAATAGTACGGGCGAGTTCGTTGGCTCGCTCACTGTCTTCAGCGCTCCTCGGAGCAGTCGATCCGGCTTTGGCCGCGGGGATGTTTGTTTTCATGTTGGTTTACGATTAACGATTAGTATTCGATGCGGATGTCGTAGCGTTTCTGTCTGCGGATCACCTCCTCTCTGATGGCGCGGAAATGGTCGCCGAACAAAATCTCTACCGGGCAGCGAAGTCCGGCGGAGAGCCTAAGGGCCGTATCCAGATTCGGCACACGCTTGCCCGCTTCCCATTCCCAGACGTGCTGCTCATCGCGGATACCGACCAGACGCGCCACGTCCCGCAGCCGGAGATTCCGCTGTTTGCGAAACCTCCGGATCTGATTCTGGGTTGTTATCCAGTCCGTGCGGGACATCATACGTTTGTTTTTGCTTTTTGTTTTCCCACGTTATTCAGCGTAGACCACTGCTCCTGCTCGCTCAATACCCTCCGGGGGAGGTAGGCTGTGCATAACCGAAGAAAAACCGAAACAGCGGGGTAAAAAAATATCCCCCTGTTCGCACGCTGTCTTCGGATACCGCAGATTGAGTTTGGGAAGGTCGACGCTGAATGGTCATCCTACCCTGCCCTGCCGAATCCGGCAAGGGGTCGCTTCGTCCACAGGTTTTGCCCATTCCGGGAATGCTTCGCAATTAGCAAGGACGTTGACAGATGCTCTCATCTGCGTCAGGCTTAAGACAAAGGGCACATTTGCGACTTTATCTTTTCTTTAGAATTTCTTTAGAAAAATTTAATGTCGGGTGTGCTACAATAGTCTCATCTAATCCTAATCCCATAATTCTATGGAAAACCAGCCCCAGGCGGCCCCTCATGGGTCAAAAAGCGCCATGTGGATCATCATCCTCGTGGTGATCCTAATCCTTGCCGGAGGAGCATACTACTTCCTCTCACAGGACAATGACACCAATACCAACAATACGAATAATGCGAATGCTGGCGTGAATTCGGCTGGTAATGTCAACGGAAACACAAATGCAGTAGCTAACGCGAATGCCATATCTAATGTCAATCAAACGGCAAATACTAATGCAGCTTCAAATTCGGATGGTAATGCCAATACCGCAAGTACTAGTGACTGGATCACATACACAAATGATGAACTCGGAATGACCTTTCGATACCCAGCAGAATATGGCGATGTGGTCTTGAGCATCAGTGCGGGAACTTCGGGCAGCAAGTTCTCCGGCAATTTCAGTAATCGAGATACTCTCCGATTTGGCGGAATGACATCAGATTACTCATTCCCAAGCGAAGGCGGACTACTGCATACGCAAGGGTTCCAGCTAGAAAATGAAAAGTATTATTTCCTCGCATACACTGCGGACAAACCGAATCAGCGCATTGAGATTGTGCCGCTGAAAGTGATCACCACTACGGCCGGCAACACTGGACTCTTGGTCAATGTAAAAGATCTGTTCCCAACTATCGTCGGCAATCCGATTGGAGCCCTTTTCAAACTTTCGAATCAGGAATACCCTGGGATCGCCTTTCAGAACTCTGACGCCAGCGTGGTCAGTCAAGCCGACTTTGAAGCATTACTATCAACATTTTCCTCCCTCTAAATCAATCAGACAGACTTAACAAAACACCAACTGCACCTTTTACAACCCAAACACTGAGGCAACACAGTTGCGCTGCAACACTTGTGCTCAGAAAGGAGTATTGTCATGACAAAGAGTGTTACACTGTTTGTCCGAGCGCTGCTAATTACAATTGTTGTAACAGGCAGGGCTTTTGCAGGTGATACGTGGTTATTCACGTATCCCCTGGATTCATATCACAATCCGCCCACTTGTGATTTTGACTGTCACGTCTATGACGAAGAGTTTCCTCGCCCCGGCGGTACTGACTTTGGCTGTTCTCCGGGCACTGCTGTGCTTGCAGCCGAAGACGGCACTGCGACGGTGGACGACGATGGTCAAGAAGGGTACGGTCTCCACGTAACGTTGACACATGGCTATGGATACACCACTATCTATGCGCATTTAAGTAGCGTATCGGTTTCGAATAACCAGTACGTTGCCCAAGGTTCAGCAGTCGGTGCATCCGGCAATACTGGTTGGTCGACCGGACCTCATCTACATTTCGAGGCTCGTCAGAATGGAGTGCCTCTCGACCCGTACGACGCAAATAAGTGGCTCTGGGCCACAACCCCACCGCAACTCTACTCAGAAATTGACTATGTCGGAAGTTACGTCGGCAAGTCTCACGGCACGACGCTTGAACTGTCACCAAGTTCAAGCGTCAATTGCTGGATTGATTTCCGGTGCACGCCTCCGCTCTATTGGAGCAGCAATCCCAGTAGCTCACACTATGTAGCCCTTCACTCCGTAGCTAGCAACTGGACGGACATGGAGGACTCCCCGTTAATAACGGGCTCTAGCAATCTTCTAGACGATGATGGAAGCACCGCTGATCCAAATGGTGTTGCAAGATTCAGCTTCACTATAACGGCTCCGAGTACACCTGGGACGTACACATTGCGAACTCGTGTTTATCACCCGCACTCGGGATCCTTCATTTCCGGTACCGGCAGCAACATGACATTCACAGTCGAAGTCATCGACCCCGATCCGGAGCCAGAACAGACATTTACGCCTTTCGTGGGTGACTTCAATGGTGACGGCAAGTGTGACATCGGCCTGTACGGGACCAACCCCGGGCATGTCTATGTCAGCCTGCGCAACGCAAGCGGCACCGCCTTCATCAAGAACAACACGCCCTGGAAGCAATACTGGGTCGGCTCGAATAACGTCAACTTTGAGGGAGACTTCAATGGTGACGGCAAAACGGACATCGGTGCCTACAGCTTGAGCCCAAACGCGCACTGGGTATGTTTGAGCAATGGCTCAAGTGCCTTCACGTATACCGGAGCACCGTGGATCGAAGACTGGGCCGGTGCAAATAACACTGAGTTTCGGGGTGATTTCAACGGCGATGGGAAGACGGATATCGGATCATTCAGCTTAAGCCCCAATAAGCACTGGGTGGCTTTAAGTAACGGTACCAGTGCCTTTACCTACACCGGAGCTTCCTGGATCGATAACTGGTCTGGTCCCAACAACCATGAGTTCTTCGGTGATTTTAACGGCGATGGGAAAACGGATATCGGTTCTTATAGTCTGTCACCAAACAAACACTGGGTGGCTCTGAATAACGGCAGTAACCAATTCGTGTATACCGGTGCGCCGTGGATTCAATCCTGGGCGGGTCCGAATAACATCGAGTTCCAGGGTGATTTCACCGGAGACGGGAAAACGGACATCGGGTCATACAGTCTGTCCCCGGATTCTCATTGGGTTGCCCGGAGCAACGGTACCAGCGCCTTTATCTACACCGGTGCTTCATGGATCAACCTGTGGGCCGATGAAGACAATGTGGAACTCGTTGGTGACTTCAACGGCGACGGATACGACGACATCGTTTCCTACAACCAGAGCATCGGCACGTGGTGGGTGGCCTTAAACCAGCACAACTACACATTCGTGTACGACGGCAACCCCTTAACCGACTGGGGTGTCGCCGGCGGCAGCCCGAAAGTCGCTACCGATGTCGATGTGAGCCTTCCCGGGTCGTTTGCCCTCTTCCAAAACTACCCGAATCCCTTCAATCCGGTGACGACCATTTCGTACTCGCTGCCTGAGGCAACACACGTGAAGCTCGAGGTGTTCAACATCCTCGGTCAGCGGGTGGCTCTGCTCGTCAACGGCGACCTGCCTGCCGGTAATCACACCACGATGTGGGAAGCCGACAAACAGGCCTCCGGCATCTATTTCTACCGGCTGCGCACGGAGGACGCAATCGAAACGAAGAAGATGCTGCTTCTCAAGTAATGTTCTTGCCAATTCCAACGACCCCCGTCCATCTGCGGACCGGGGTTGTTTTTTCATTCCTAGATCTCCGGTACTCCCCCGATCTACGGGATGACGTATGCCGAGACACCATTCGGCCCGCACACATACACCCTGCCTGCGCTGTACACTGCGTCGGCGGAATAAGCGCCCTTGTCTGCACGCAACAGGTTGAACTGGTCGTCACACAGAAGTACGCCCCCGCTGTAGCGTCCGAGGAAAACGAAAGCGCTCCCGGCAGCGGTCATGTTCGTGAGACTGAAAGTCGTGCCGCCCAAAAGCGGGAATCCGGAGAACAGCTGCTGCGAACGTATCAGCGCGGGAGACGCCGGATTGGAGACATCAACCTCGGCCATCTTATTGCCGCCGCCGGTTTCCCAGAGATAGACTCTGTTGTCATTGAGACGCATCAGGGGCGAATACAGACCGGGATTCACAGACATGTCCAGACGTCCGGTAACCTGCATGTTACCCCGGGAGAGTGTCCATAGCAGCCCGTTCTGCCCCGTTTGAGTACATGAGCCATAAGCGTAGAAGTGACCTGCGCCGAAATCCCAGAGAGAAATCCCACCCGTCTGACAGGTCGGCTCGACAACATCCTTGCGGACGGTGTCGAGCGGCAGGAATGAGTTCGGCCCGCTGATGCGGTAGAGGAACGCGAAGCCGGACGTCTGCGCAAGCAGCGTATCACCGGTGATACAGATACCGGTGAATTCCCAATAGTCCCCCCAAATCTGCGAGTTATTCCAAGGTGACTGCAACAATCCCACGGGATTGGGGTTTGCCGGATTTACCACGTCAAACACTTCGACGACGGATGATCCGTTTGCGGCACCGTAAAAGCAGGCGTACAGCAAACTGCCGCGTTTTGCGAGCGCCCGGCCTCCGTAACCGGCAGGAGTCTTGGTGGAGGTGTTTTCCGCCGCATGTGAGCCGATCAAACGGATGGTGTCAGCATTTGATATATCAAAAATGAAAAGCGACCCGCCGCGCCCGCTGGCGTAGAGGTAGGGCGATTCCAACAGCACATAGTCGGCTCCCGGAGTGGAGAGCGAGTACGACTCGACGGGAGTCCACGTGCTGTCGGGCTTGTCGGGCGGATCGTTAGTCCCCTTGTCATCGCTGCACGACCACAGCAGCGCCGAGAAACACAGTGCCAGCGCCGTTCGTTTCATGTTCTTCCTCCTTGTTTGAGTCTCCGGCTATATGCCGATTTTTTTCATAGTTCTGGCGTAATTGGCTTTCACGTCGGACAACCCTTCCCGGCCGTAGAGGTCGAGGGTGGTGGCCTGGCTCGAATGCCCCAGTATCGAGGACAGGGTCTCGATGCTTCCCCCGGCGTCTTTCCACAATCGGGCAAAGGTGTGACGGAACAGATGGCAGGTGAGCCGTGTCTTGCGGGGATCCGGATGGACGATACCCGCCCGCCTTCCCGCGTTTTCCACGATACGGTTCAGCTGCCTGCTGCAGAGCGGGCCCTTGAATCTGCTCAGAAACACTGGCCCAGCGGGGCGACCGTCCAGACAGCTTTGAAGCAAGTCCGCCAGTGCCGGTGTGAGCGGAATGAGACGGCACTTTCCGCCCTTGCCGGAACGCACCACCAGGAGATTTTCGCCGAGCCTGAGATCCTGGATGTCGAGCGAAACAACCTCCGCCCGGCGCATGCCGGTTCCGGCCATAAGCGCCATAATCGTCCGGTCACGCACCGAAGGGGTCGCGTCCAGAAGCCTGCGCAATTGTGATTTGGTCAGGTGGTATTCGGCGGTGTGGCTCCTCGGGGTTGCCGAAGCGGAGGGTGAATATCGCTTTCTTAGAGAAAGCTGACGTAGGATTGGCATAATTGGTTCGTGAGAGAATGAGCCGCTTTTCGGCTGTGGTTAGAGTGGGATTGCGGGTGTGAGAATGAAAAAAACCGGACGGATAAGGCGCAGAGAATCCCAGGGCGAAGAGAGCAAGCACTTCACGGAAAACCGCGAAACTCCGCTTATGTCAGAGAAGATGGGACGGGACGGACTTGACGGGGAAGGTCACTTTCCTCTAAGATTATGACGTTGGAGCTGGAAAGTCAACCGAAAAACGGAGATTTCATTATCCACAGAGACCTGCCCAGCCTCCTCCTCCGGCGGTACTACTGCATATGAGACTTCTGCTGGCATACTGCAGCAGTATGTCGCTAAAACAAAAACACATAGAGCAGTTCAGGACCATTTTCGAGAAAGAATACGGGCGGGTACTTGCGGATGAGGATGCCTGGGAAATGGCCTCCAACGTACTGGATTACGCACGTCTCCTGCTGGAAATCGCGGAAGAGCAGACCAATCACGAGGAGACCGAATTGCCGAGGCCCGCTGATCAATGCCACGATAACCGAAACTATCATCATCAGCCCGTATGGAAAACATAGCCATTTATGCCCGCAAATCGACCGAATCTGAAGACCGACAGGTTCTTTCCATAGACTCGCAGATTCGGGAATTGAGGCAGTACGCCCAGGCCAAAGGGTGGACCATTGTTTCGGTATTCTCGGAGAGTAAGTCGGCTAAATCCCCCGGACGGCCGGTATTCACCAAACTCATGGAATCCGTCCAGGCGGGTAAGTTCGACGCCATCCTCTGCTGGAAGCTGGACCGTCTGGCTCGCAATCCCGTGGATGGCGGCGCGCTCATCTGGGCGCTCGATGAAAAGACGCTGCGAGCTATCTTTACCCCTCAGCGCGAATTGGCCAATAATGGGAATGATAAGTTCTGGCTTCAGCTCGAATTCGGCATGGCCAAAAAATATGTGGACGATCTCTCGGACAATGTGAAACGTGGCAATCGCGCTAAACTGGAACAGGGGTGGCTGCCGCAGTGCGCTCCGCTTGGCTACAGGAACGACAAGGAAACGAAGACTATCGTCAAGGATCCCGAGCGATTCGCGATAGTGAAGCGGATGTGGCAGCACCTGCTGACCGGCCAGTATTCCGTGACTGAGATTCACCGGAGAGCTACCGAAGAATGGGGTCTCACCAATGGAGTCCGAAGCAACGGATACGGCCGACCACTGGCCCGGTCAGCAATACATTACCTGTTCCGCAATCCGTTCTACTACGGGGCGCTCCGATACAATGGACGGCTGTATGTCGGCGCGCACCAGCCGATGATCTCCAAGAGGGACTTTGATAAGGCTCAAAGGATTCTCGATGCCGAGTCCGCGCCAAAGCCGCACCGACATTCGTTCACGTATACCGGGCTGCTTCGGTGCGGTAACTGCGGAGCGGCGATTACCGCCGAGCATAAGCGGAATCGATACGGTCATCGGTACATATACTATCACTGCACGCGTCACCGATACCCTTACGACTGCACGGAAAAAGCTATCGAGGAAAAGCAATTGGAAAAGCAGCTTGCCGATTGGGCCAAATCCATCAGCCTACCTAAGGGATTTCTCAAATGGGCACTCGCGGCAAGCGATGAAATGGACCGGGACGCCGGAGCCGCATTTCAGTCAGAGAAGCCTGAATTGCGGCGAAAGCTCTCCCTCGTCCGGAGTGAATTGGACGAGTTGCTCAATATGCGGCTTGCCAAGTTGATTGATGATGACGAATTCGCCAAACGAAAGGCCGCTCTGAAGGAGCGAATGGCCGTATTGCAGGAGCGCATAGACCGCCCCGAGCAGACGATATCGCAGCGGCGAGCCACACTTGAGCAGGTTTTCGCCGCAGCCGAAAATGCTCACACCGTTTTCAATTCCGGGTCAAAAGACAGAAAGACGCGTCTCTTGAGGGCTTCATGTTCGAACCTCAGGTTGCACGACAAAAAAGCGCTAATAACAGCGCGTGAACCATACCGAGAGATTCAAAAGTCGATAGAAATCGCGACAGCGAAAAACGTCATGTTCGAACCTCAAATCCTCGGCCAACTACAGCCGAGGAGACAGGCTGCCTCACGGGCATTTTCAATCTGGTGGGGGCTAGTGAAAAAAGTTCGAACCTTTTGCCCCGGATAATTGCCTAAGATTGCAGCAATTGCTGTCTATTCTACCGCAAAATGAGCCATTTGTAAAGCTGAGGCCAAAATATGTTCAGTCCAAGTTAAACCTACCATACGCCCATGTCGGGGTTGACAAATTTCGGCACTGTGGTAGACTGCCAAGTCTTTCGGTGTCAGCAGAAAGTTTTGAAATAGAACTTTCGCAACTGCTACTGAAAGGAGCCAGTCGTGGATCCCGAAGATATCGCCGAACTGAGGAAGCTCAATATCATGCGGGCACTCGGCAGAGAGTGGCGTGAACGCAATCAGGAGAAATTCCTGGCCTGGGTCAAAACCAAATGCAGTGAAAAAGCCGCTGCCATCATCGAGTGGTACACGGACCATCTGCTGAAGCGCTATGCCTGGGAACAGAAACGTCGAGAAGAACTGGAGCTGATTCTCGCTGAGCATCATCCGGAACTCCTGCCCCCGCCGCCACCGCCGCTGCAGCTTCCGGACCTGCCCGCGAAGTGTATCAGGAAAGCGGGCTGATGTTCCCGTCAGGTACGCATCAAAAGCCAGACCCCCGGTCTGGCTTTTTCATTGCCGACACAGAATGTCGGTTCAGAATCAACACGAATAAGCTGCTTACATACCGGCTCAAAATGGCAACTTCATGGTACTGGCGGCATACCGCATGAACATTGCAGTCTCCAATCAGTAATGGCTATAGCTTGGATGCCGACAGTTGTCTTCTAGCGTCAATGGTCAGGTAACTCAAATTGAGGTGCTTATCTTGATTTACGCTTGCTAATCGTGCCGGAATCGATTGCAGTCGCTTGTCCCACTTCTTACCGTCTCGGTATCGAATTACCAAGAACCAGCCATTTTCTACTTGATCACTTCTCATATACGCTGGCAACTGACGCTCAA
>JAVEYB010000022.1 GCA_034003725.1 Candidatus Zixiibacteriota bacterium | reverse complement strand
GAACGTCGGGGTTCGGACAAACCCCGCCATCTCCCCACGCATTTTGTTCTCCACCAGCGTACTACCCGTAGGTCAGCTCCGTTTGCACATCCACCCACTCGTCAATCTAAACAAACCTCTCCCGCAAACGGTGCTGACACCACCACCCCTTCATTCCGTTTCGTCCGGTGCCTACCCGCCGTGGCGAACGTCGGGGTTCGGACAAACCACGCCATCTCCCCACGCATTTTGTTCTCCACCTGCGTCCTACCCGTAGGTCAGCTCCGTTTGCACATCCACCAACTCGTCAAACTAAACAAACCTCTCCCGCAAACGGTGCTGACACCACCACCCCTTCATTCCGTTTCGTCCGGTGCCTACCCGCCGTGGCGAACGTCGGGGTTCGGACAAACCACGCCATCTCCCCACCCATTTTGTTCGCCACCTGCGTCCTACCCGTAGGTCAGCTCCGTTTGCACATCCACCCACTCGTCAATCTAAACAGACCTCTCCCGCAAACGGTGCTGACACCACCACCCCTTCATTCCGTTTCGTCCGGTGCCACCCAGTAGGTACCGTACGGCGGGTCCGTCTTCGAACCCGCCAAGGTAAGACAGAGCGTAGCTCTGTCATTCCCGCCCGCCGCGGCGGGGGAATCCATCTTGAATTCTTCTCTGTGCGTGGTGTACATGCGCGTACACCACGCCACCCCGCACTTTTCCCACCAACCCGATGGAAAAAATGGCCGCCCCGCTATAAGTAAATGAGAGGAACTACCATGCCGCTGTCGATAGCACAACCCTTGCCCTCGTGCGCACCGTACGTCTCCGTGCGCCGCAAGTCCTGCCTCCGATCGGAAAGAAAAGAAATATGGGACCCCCTAAAAATGACAAAACAAACCCATTTCCCCGTAACTCTCTCGCGGACACACTTGTACAGCGACTTTTTGGTCCCCGACGCAAACCGCGCCCCCCGGCCCTCAAATCGTGCGAAACTAGATCTCTTCGGCCAGTTCGACCAGTCGTTTGTACGGAATGGCGATAATGCTCTCCGCCTGAAACGCGCCGTTGGCCCGACTGATCATCGACACCTTCGCTGCCGTCTCCTCATCGGGCGCTTCGTAGATGTCCACAAAATCCCACTCTCCCAGAAGGCCATAGTGCCCCAGAAATTTCACCTCCGGACACTTGTCCCGGACATGCTGCAGCCACGTCCGGCCAAGCGCTTCACGGTCGCGCATCTGCTCGCCGAGTTCCGTACTGAGGCGGGTGAAAAGAAAGAACGTCTTCATGGCTTCCCTCCGTATGCCGAATCGGGGCGTGTGCCCCACCATTGTGTCGCGATACGGTGTCGACCCCGAAGGTGCGTGCAGCTATGTATAGTATAACGAACGCCCTGCCCGGACAAAGGAGAAAAGGTCGCGTGCGACCGGGCCCGCCTGACCTACAACCCCGCGTCCCGCACCAGAAGTTTGCTCATCACGACACTTCGGTAGTTGGTATGCGGGCGCCAGTCGACCGGTTCGATATACCGATACCCGAGACGCTCATACCACCGAATCAGATGATGAGCCGTCTCTGCCGTGTCCAAAGCGAGTTCGGCGGCGCCGTCACGGGCCGCCATCTCCTCGGCCGCGTCCATCAGCTTTCGCCCGATCCCCTTGCCCTGCACTGCCGGCTCCACCCCGAGCTGACTGATATGGGCAACGTCGAGCCGGTCCAGCCACGGCGATCCACCGAGAATGTGAGGCGGTCGATAGGTGATCGTGCCGACAATCCCCCCGCCCGCCCGCGCCACCAGGCAAGTTCCCCCGGCGATTCTCTCGCGGGTCACCTCGGACGACTGGTGAGTCGCGACAAACCGCAATCCCAGGTCGGCCAGATGCCGATACGCCCGATGCAGCAGAGCCGTCAACTCATCGATCGAATCCGCTTCGTCGATTGGTCGTATGGTCAGCGATCCTGTGGTGTCGGTCATACTACGGTCGCAGGAAGCGCGCCTCGCACAGTCAGTCGCACAACAGCTCGATTGCCCCGATCAGCCGCCCGCAGGCGTTGTTTTGAGGCAGACAGGGGGAGTCCGCTTCGAGACGAAAACCGGCCGCCGCATCGCCGCACAAACGGGGATCGACACTCATGTTGTTGTTCACCGATTCGAGACCGGCGATCCGTTCCACCCAGTCTCCCTCAGGGTTGCCGAAAATGTTGCAGCAAAACATCGCGGGCATCGCCTCGGAACGATTAACCCATACCGCGGCGCCCGAGTCGTTGTACGCGAAAAGACAGTCGGCGAAGATCGATGTTCCGGAGGCGTTCAGAAACGCCGCCCCCCCCGACTCCGACCAGTTGCCGATAAACGTACACCGCCGAATCGCCGGCGAACCGGACTTGCACCATATCGCGCCCCCGGCGATCGGCGCGCTGTTGTTGATAAAAACGCAGTCACGAATATCCGGCGAGGCGAAGCTGATATATATCGCTGCCCCGCTGCCGGCGTATGCGTTTTTGATCGTAAAGCCGCGAATGAAAATGTTGTCCTGCCCGTTCGTCACCGTCATGCCCTGCTGGTACGAGCTGTCTGTTCCCTGGCAGTCGAGAATCGTCTCCGACGGTCCGCCTTCGGACATCAGCACCAGCGACCCGATTGGAAACGTGATATTCCGGTTGCCCGGTCCGGTATAGGTGCCGGGGGCGACCAGGACCGTGTCACCGAGCGCCGCAGCATCGATAGCGGCCTGGATAGTAGGGTAGTCGGATGGGACTCGGTGTGCCACGTTCGGGGGCGGCGCCCCGGCCGCTCGCTCGACTGCGGTTTCATCGGAACAGCCAGGCAACGCGCACGCAACGACGAGGATAACCGCGCCTGCGCCGTAACTGGTCAGGCAACGATTCATACCTATCCTCCTTTCGGACGGCCCAATCGACACCGGCGTGCCGTTGCCGCCCTCACCATCAATATACCGGGGACCGGCGCCGGTGCAAGGTGTTCCGATAACGCCCGGGACACCACAGAGTTCGATTTCTGTCGTCACCCTCGTTCCCGAATGCGTTTGCCTCCGACGAAGAAACATCGCAAACCCCTCCAGCGAAAAAGCCCGTGCCGTGACGGCCGACACGCCGTCAATACACGGGCAAATCCTCTTGCGATCGGGCCTCGGCGGTTATTTGATCCGGCAACTGGACAGGCCGCGTTTCTCCAGATACCGCTGATGGTATTCCTCGGCGCGATAGAATGTCGAGGCCGCTTCGATCGATGTCGCGATCGGACGCGCATATCGGCCGCTCTCGTCCAGCGCCTTCTTCGACATCTCCGCCGTCTCCCGCTGGTCGTCGTTCAGATAAAAAACGACCGAGCGATACTGCTCCCCGATATCCGGCCCCTGGCGGTTGACCTGCGTCGGGTCATGCTCGCTCCAGAACACCTCCAGCAGCCTCTCGTACGATACACGGCCCGGATCATACGTCACCTGCACCACTTCAGCATGGCCGGTCGTGCCCGAACAGACATCCTGATACGTCGGGTTCTCCATCGTCCCGCCCGCGTAGCCGACCGCCGTGGCGCTGACCCCTTCTATCTGTCGAAACGCCGCTTCGACCCCCCAGAAACACCCGGCGCCAAACATCGCCTTCTCCATGTTCTCACTCTCCTTGACGGTTTCATCAGTCGCCGCCGCGGCCTCTCCGCTGTCGGAGGCCGCCATCGCCCGCCCCTGCCCGTCGGTCAGGCTTGCCGCATACCATCCCAGCCCGGCAATCGCCAGCGTAAAGCTCAACATCATCGCCAGTCGTCTCATTCGCTCGTCACTCCTGCTGTAAGACCTGCCCGGCTGCACACAGGCGTCACGCTCCGCCCGAAACTTCGCCAAGCGCGCCTGTCGATTTGTTACTCCTGTAACAGCGGCTTCCCGGTGGAAAGCTCCGCAAAACAGAAAAAAAGTGGACTGCGGGAAACCAGTATTATTTCACCGCCTCCTTCACGGAATTCATTGCCGCGGCCGGGCCGCCCGCGCATAATGTACGTCACGTCGAAACGCCGAAGACAAACCCGCCTGCCGGTGGGCGGAAACACAGACAGGAGCCCAGAGGTGAAACAAATATCGTGGTCCGAATTCGAAACCGTCGAACTACGCGTCGGAACCGTTGTGGCCGTGGAAGATTTCCCCGAAGCACGCAAACCCGCCTATAAACTCACGATCGACCTCGGCCCGTTCGGTGTCAAAAAGTCCAGCGCGCAAGTGACGACGCTCTACTCGAAGGACGACCTGACCGGACGGCAGGTGCTCTGCGTCATCAATTTCCCGCCGAAACGTATCGGCCCCTTCGTCTCCGAAGTGCTCACCACCGGGTTCGTGATGGACAACGGCGATGTCGTGCTGGCGATTCCCGAGCGCCCGGTTCCCGACGGATCCAAACTCGCCTGATGGACAACTCGCGGACGGCGAAAACTACTCCCTGCCGGCTGCTTCGGACCCGGCACGGGCCGGCCAGAACTCGTCTATCGTTTCCCGCAGCAACCGGTTAAAAGTCACCGGGTCCTCAAGCTGCAGAAAATGGCCCCGTCCCGGCATGTATCGGACGGCAAATGACTCGGCGGTCGCCTGATTCGCCTCGACATTGGTCGGATAAGCATCAGAGTGAATCCCCCTGACCGGCTTGCGCATCTCCTGAAGAACCGTTGCCGCGTCGTAACGAAGCACGTGACGAAGCGAAGGTACTGCAATCGCCGGTGGTGCGGCAGCCATGTCGGCGGCCACTCGTGCCACCAGTGCAGAGTCGGCATCGGGCAGGAAGAGGCTGCGGACAAACGCTTTCGTGGCGCCTTCATAGTCCTGAACCAGACCGGCAAGAAACCCCTCAACCTCTTCCTCCGACATCTGATAGGACAAATCCTGGTACACGTCGACGCCGATCACCGCCGTCACTCTGTCCGGCATACGCCGTGCCACCTCAATGACAACCGCCCCACCCATCGAATGGCCGACCAGCACGACCGGCTGAAGATCAAGCTTCCGGATTACCGCCTCGACATCGCCTGCGTAGTCGGACATCAACCAGCTGTCGCGGGCCGCACGCGATTGGCCATGTCCCGCCAGATCTATCGCCACCACCCGGTAGTCGGACGCCAATGCATCCACCTGTCCGTCCCAATAGCCGCGATCACAACTCCAGCAGTGAACAAACACGAGCGCACTATCCCCCGTCCCGGCGGCCACGTAGTAAATCATGCTGCCGTCGGCCGCAAGCACACTGTCCACGATTGGCCGCGCCGCCTGACTATCGTGATCGGCCACCTGCTTCTGACATGCCCACCCAACTGGAAGCAACAGCGCCGTCACGACGCATAGAGCCAGCGCCCCTGCAAGACCGCGCCGCAGGGGGCGCCCGGACTCATCCGACATCCATTGTACCGGCATACAATCCTCCTCATTGTGAATTCGAACAATCCCTCCTCCGCAGCTTCGAGGAACATACGTCCGGAAGCAAGGCGAAGCAACCCCGCTGCAGCCGGATCTAGCGCCGAGCCGGGGACCGCTCAACGTTTGCACAGACTGCCCCGAAAAGCGGCTCAATCCGGCGATTTTCCTTGCCGATAATGGATTGCATAGGTATATTTTACCGTATTAAAGGACGCGGCCGGAGTCTATCCGCACCACCCCGGCGTGGCGACTGTCCGTACCGGGCCGAAAGTACACCGGCGCCAATCGCACGGGCCGTTCAAACCAGCAGTCAAAACTGCACGTAACTCATGCTGTACGAATAGGGGGACATCGATACATGTCAGCGTCGATGAAAGTCTACGAGTCGCTCCGGGAACGTATCCGCCAGCACGCCGATCGCCTCGCCGTCGTATGCGGCCCTGCGCGCTTCCGCTTCAGCGACCTTGCCAGAGAAACCGATCGCCTCGTCGGCGCCTTCTCGCGGCTTGGCATCACCCGGCGACACGTTGTCGGCCTGGCCCTTCCCAACCAGGCCATGCTGGCCCCGGCCTACCTCGCCCTCTGCGCGCTCGACGCCGCTGTCGCCCTCATCTCCACCAAGTATCGGAACCATGAACTGGACGCAATCGTCGCTCACACCGGTCCGCGGTGGATTCTCACCGGGCATGCTGAATCGGCCGACTTGACCACATCATTGAAGGCGCAGTGCGTGGAATCGCGGCACATCGATGCCGCCGAGCCACTCATTGCGCTGAAGATCGCGGATTTGCCGGACGTCTCGATTCCCGAAGACGTCGCCCTGCTGAAATTCACCTCCGGATCAACCGGCCAACCCAAGGGAATCGGCCTCACGGCGGACAACGTCCTCGCCGAAACGGCGTGCGTCGTTGATACGCTTGCGGTAGCACCCGACGACCGCATTCTGGCGCTCGTGCCGCTGACACATTCGTACGGATTTGACCTCGGCGTACTGGCTTCGCTGTCCTCCGGCGCCTGCCTCCACGTGGGTTCCGGGTTCATCCCGAGGATGACGCTGCAATACCTGCAATCGGAACGGATCAGCATTTTTCTCGGCGTGCCCCCAATGTATCGGTCCCTGATCGATACCCGGCTTCGCGAACTGCCCGACCTGTCGGGCGTACGCTACCTGCTGTCCTGTACCGCGCCGTTAAGCGCCGCAACGATACGAGAATTCCACGAGCGCTTTGGCGCCGTTATCTGCCAGCACTATGGCTCATCGGAAACCGGTGCTGCCACCAACCATGTCCCCTCGGAAGTGCTCAACCGCATGGACTCGGTGGGTCGACCTATGGCGGGTGTCACTGTTTCAATTGTTGACGAGCATGGCAGGCCGGTTGCACCAGGAAACGTCGGCGAGGTGATTGTCAGCGGACCGGCGGTCGCGCCACGTTACCTCATGGGGCAGCCGCTCGGACGCAATCCGCTGCAGGGCGGGTCATACCGCACCGGCGAAATCGGCTTGCTTGATGATGCCGGTTTCCTTCATCTGCGCGGACGTATCGATCATCTCATCAACGTCGGCGGACTCAAAGTCGGACCGGACGAAGTGTCCGCCGTCCTCGAGCAACATCCGGCTGTTCGGGAAGCCGCGGTGATCGGCGCCAAAGACGCCGCCGGCGAAGAGTTCGTCTACGCGGCGGTAACGCTCCGAAGTGAGTCCGATGAGTCCGCCCTGATCGAATTCTGCGGTCGTCACCTCGCGCAATACAAGGTTCCCCGACGAATCGACATACGCGACCACCTCCCGCGCGGCGCGACCGGCAAAGTGCAACTTCGTCCGGAAGACATCGTCATATGAACCGCGATACGGTACAGGAGATTACCGACATCCTCCGCCGCGATATACTGCGCGGCTCCTCCCGAACCATTCACGCCGATCACTCCCTTGGCGAAGGAGGTATCGGGCTGGATTCACTTGCACTGGTGGAGCTGATCACGGCGCTCGAGAACCACTTCGATATCGATATCCCCGAAGGTGACTGGGTAAACCGCGGCCAACTGACGCTCGCAGCGCTGGCACGGATAGTCGAGTCGCAAATCGGCGCGGGCACTCCTCCTGCCCCCCGCCCTGTCCGACCCGACGAAGACATCGAACATGGAACGCGCCTCGGCCGGACCGAACGCCTCCGCACTGTTCTGCAGGAACAGGGCGTTCTCGCAAGCGCACGGTGGATCGCGTCGCGCGCCGTCAAAAAGACCGCGGACGCCGCCTTCCAGCGGCGCACCTTCTACATCCTCGCCGCCGATCTGACCTCCCCGTTGCCCGCTGTTGACATTTCGGACACACTTGCACTCTTCCGGCTCGCCGAACTCTCCGATGCCGATTCGCTCGACGGCATCTACTCGCCATCCGAACACCAGTACAAACTCACCCGTTTCAAGGAGCGGCTTGCGGCCGGCTATCACTGCTACACGGCGTGGATTGACGGCAGGCTTGCTGCTATCGACTGGGTTACCGACAAAACCGACCACGAACCGACCACCGGATTAACGATCGAGGTCGGCCCCGGCGCCTGCTACGGACTTGACCTCCGCGAACACCCCGACTTCAAATCCCGTGGCGTGGGCCTGGCCCTGCTCACTCACTGCCTTGCCGATTGCCGGCGTCGTGGGTACCACACCCAGTTCGCGGTTGTTGATGCCACCAACCGGAGAATGCTGATGGCGTCGGTCCAGCTGCTTGGGTTCAGAAAAGTCGGATACATCTGGACGAGAACCGTTCTGGGAACGACAACCACAAAGTGGGAGTGTTCCGGAAGGAGCGGCAGCGACGCTCACCTTCGACTGCTCCGGTAGATTCTTTACGCAGACGAAGCGGCGGACCGGGTCGACCCCTGGTGCGTATCCGGTATTCTCAGCGAGAACAGCAGGTCCATCGCCACAACGATCGCGCCCGCGATAAATGTCACCTCATGACCCATGGTTGTCCACGCCACGCCTCCCACGACCGGTATCACCACCGCTGTAATGTGGTTGGCCGTCATGCCGAATGACAGACAGCCGGTCAGATCCTCCGGCGGGGCGATCCTGCGAAGATAGGACTTCAGCGCGATCGATGATCCCACCAGCACGTTATCAACCAGAAAGAAGGCGATCAGAATCGCGAGGTAATCGACGAACGCGTAGCCCGCGAAGATAACGATAAGGACCGCCGACGCCGACGCCAGCACTCGACGCTCTCCAATCCGATCGGACAGATGGCCGATCGCCCGGTTGGTGAACATCGTAATGACGTTGTTCGCGAGCATTATCGACGATATCGCGGTGATGTTCAATCCGTGGTTTTTGACCAGGAGAAAAAGGGCAAAGGTCGAGAAGATGTGCCGCCGGCACCCCTGCAGAAACGACAGCGTGTAATACAGTTTGTATTCCCGTTTGATCGTCACCGTGCGCACATCGCTGTCGCTGCGGTTGGCCGGAAGGGCCCACGTCAGGTACAACCCCACCAGCGTTACTGCACCACCGAGCAGATAAAACGTGACACGATAGTCGAGGAAAAGTGTCAGCCAGAGCACCAGCCCGGCGCCGGCCAGCCCGGCAACCGACTCGAACGACAAGAGCCTCCCCTGCACCCGGCCCACTTCGCCCTGCTTCGCCAGCATCAACAACTGGGACGAATTGTTCGGCTCAAAATAGTGAAATCCAAACGACATGAGCACGGTCGCCGCGCCCAGCATCAACAGGGACGATGACAGACCGCACAGAATCAATCCCGCACCCAGCGTGACGATCGATACCGCCCCGACCCTGGATTCCGTGAAGTACAGCGCCAGCGCTCCCGCCCCAAACGCAAGGAGCCCCGGAATCTCACGGACTGCCTGGATAATGCCGACATCGGCTGCCGATGCGCTGAAAAGATCAACCGCGAAATTGTTGAAGAGTATCTGCCAGGAGTAGAAACCGATCCAGACCGTCACGGCAGATAACGTGACCGTGCCGATGGAGACTTCCCGGAGGCGCAAATTCATGGGTCAAGTATACAACCGCCCGCCGGACTCCGTCCAGCAAAAGCGCTGCGTCGTACCCAGAGTGCAGTTTTGCCGGCGCGCGAAACGCCGCCTTGTCAGTCCACCAGTCGAAACGAATTGACAGCGCTTACGAGCGCCTCCTTTTCGGTACTCCACCGGCTTTCAAGCCCGGTCGCAGTGACGACATACAGCTTCGGGCCCTTCTTAAATGCCCGGGTGTACCAGTGCAGATGACGGTTGCCCGAGGTCCCTGTGTACTCCATCACCGGCCAGTTGTCCAGCGTATCCTCGGCAATCATCTTCCACCCTTGCTCCTCGACCTCGGTCCTCGCCTCGGCAAGGTATCCACCCATATTCCCGGCGTAGAACTGCACCTGCACCGAGACCCCGGCCGCGAATCCCCCGAACGGCTCGAGGTACGACTGGTAGGCGGTGACGGCCTTCTTCGTTTCCACCTCCAGCGGGGCGATCTCAAACCCATAGGTTTCGAATCGAAGAAGCGGTTTCGTCTCCTGAGCCGTTACGATGCTGCCGCCTGCAAAAACCAGAATGCATATGAGCATGACTGCAAGGACGCGCTTCATTGTCTATCCTCCTGAACTAAGAATAACCTCGAATACGGGTAGCTAAGCTTTATACGCGAAGGTACGGACGGCGATCCCCCGGTGCAAGTTGTTAGCGTGGGCACCCCGGCCATCCGGAACAACAAACGACTGGCGTGCGCCTATCATGGACCATATACTCCGGTAGCTGCTTGCCGCAACACCGGCGCATAATCTTTCCGTTTTGCCTCGTTGACGAGCGAGAACCATGATCACGTCCTTGAGACGGATTCTCCGCAACCTTGTCATCGCCGCAGTCATGTTGTTGTGGGGTTGCAGCGAGAATGAACCGGCAGGACCCGACGATCAATTGCCGCCGTCGCCGGTCTGCGTCAGGGATATCAGCGCTCGGACCGATCGCAACATACCAACTTCGATCGTCGCCGACTGGGGGCAGCCCCGGCGGCTTGGCGCCCCGGTCAATACCGACTGCCCCCAGGACGCTATCGAGATAACCCGCGACGGAGACTTCCTCTTCGTGATGTATACCGAAAACCTCCTCGACAGCCTCTCTTCCGACCAGATTGTCGCCGACCGGAACGGCACCTATCGCCTGCCGCGACTCGGGCCCGACTCGATGTTCGGCGCGCCGGAATACTTCGACCTTTCCGGCGGCGCGTCTCATACGTTCGACGGCGAACTCAGCTTTGCACCGGACAGCCCCCTCGTATACTTTCACTCGCTCCGTCCGGATAACCTCGGCTACCAGCAGAATCCTTCGGTCGACGACTTCCTGGACATCTACGAAGCGGATCTGGTCAACGGTGTGCCCACCGCCGTTCGCAACCTCGGACCCAATGTCAATTCGATTTACCCCGATGGTGAGCTTGCGATTCATCCCGACGGCCGGTCGCTGTACTTCGGTTCGCTCCGCCCCGGCGGTTCCGGAGCAACCGACATCTGGGTCTCGGTACACGACTCGAATGGATGGTCTGGCGCAACGAACCTGGGAACGACCATCAACTCGTTTGCCGATGATTATCAGCCGACATTCACACCCGATGGCGATACGATGTACTTTGCATCGGGTCGCAATATTCTGTTAGGGATGGCCATCTACCGCTCGTATCGCACCGGCGATTCCTGGAGCGCACCGGAACTGGTGATCCGCGGTCTGGCCGGCGAACCGTCGCTTACCGCTGACGGTGAGCTGCTCTATTTCGTGCATGTTTTGAGCGACTCGCTCGGCAATTACGACGCCGATGTCTGGTATTGCCGACGAGTACATAGCAGGTAACCGCTGTTCCGGAAGCCACCCACGCCTATTCCCCGTCACGTACATTCGGTCAGGCGCGCCGGCCACGAACCCGGTCGGCGGCCTCCCGCGATGTCATTACCGGGATCACGTCGAAATCAACGAGGTCGCTCCACTTGGCTATCCACTCATCGATCCATTCCCGGTCTTCCGTCTCCATCAACTGGAAACATCGCGCAAGATCCTGATCCACCCAGCTGTCGATATAGCGAAGTCCCTCGGGCGACATCCGCCCGAACTCATCGAACCGACGATACACCGGTTTCGGATCTTTATTTCTGAAGTGTTCGATCACGAAGTAGAGCATGCTACGTAACCTCCGGAGCACTCGGCCGCGGCCGTCGGTGCGCGTGTTTAGACTTGTCTCGCCGACGGCTGCGACGTGGCTGTCGATGACGGGCGCTTTTTTCTCCCGCCCAGCAGGATGCCAACCGCTCCGATGACTGGATTGAGAAATGCCAGCCACGACGGCTGCTTGGCTTTCTGCATCGCCTCCATCATCGGGACGTCGCCGGTCCGGACCGACGCCTCTGCCGCCGTATCGGACAAGGTCGGCACGGCCATGACCATACCGAGTATGAGCACGATTCCCGCCAAAACCATGGTGGCTTTCATGTTCCTGCTGATAATCGTACATACCATGCCGCCGATCAATGCCGCGATCAAACTGAGCACGACACTGGCCACGATCCACCCCCCGGAGACCTCATAGGATCCCGCAGAGAACGATCCCTCCGTTCCGAGAATCATGTACACGACTGAAAAGCTGACAAATACAAACGCGGCCATAACAACATAGCCGACAATCACGCCGAGAATGTTCCTGAGCATCGCCAATTTCCTTTGTGTTGGGTGATACACGCCGGCATGGCGCCGTGACGCCCCCGTACGGCGTGTCTTGGTGCTGTTACGGTATAGCCTTCACGGCTGTGACGTCAAGCATAAAACGCGGGCCTGTGCGGTCTACGTTTGAAGTGTGGCGGGGATTTTGGTATCAGGCGCGATCGCTGCGACAACCGGTTGTTCCCGCCTGTCCCGATACGTACCAACCGCCACGCGAGGCGGGGAGGTGAGACCCGTACTCACGTCTATCGTATCAACTGGACTGCAAACAGCATCCCGCAAAAGGACTTGCCCCGGTTGATATCGGCAAACCCGTACAGACCAAGTCCAAGGAAGTCGCAGGGCGTCCAGAATACCTGGACGTCTGCAGCAAGGCCCGGATGATACGTCGTAAGGTTGATGTGCGACACGCCCGCCATCGCGATACCACCCGCTACCGCAAACATAGCCCTGGCCGATCGGACAACGCCGCCACAGAGCAGTCCTGCATCCCACACCACCTCCACCTGCCTCGAATAACCCCAGAGATCGAGTCTGACTTCCGAGGTGGCTATGGCACGCAGCGAATAGAGCTTAGCCCCGTGCTGATAGCCGATACCCACACTCGGTTCCGACCGGACACGCCGAAGAACTGCCGTTTCATGGAGAGGGGATGGAAAAACCGCACCATCGACACGAGTGAAGTGATGGCGCGGGAGTATTATCACCGAACCGATCTCATCAAAGCGGAGAGACTGGGATTCGAACCCAGGATAGGTTGCCCTATACACGCGTTCCAGGCGTGCGCCTTAAACCACTCGGCCATCTCTCCGTTTCAAAGACCTGACATCCCCCGATGTCCCCGCCGACATCAGGAAACAGACACCACGAGTCAGCCCCTAATCTAATCCAATCAGACAAAAAGGCAAGTTCATAACCGAAAACCCCTTGCCCCGCGCCCCCCGCATCGGCCGACTCCCTCCCGCCCGATCACCTCGATTGCGCGTGCCGCCCGACCGTCAGTCGCGCACCGGCGGACGGAACTGGTCGAACGGCGTGAAAAACCGACGCACCACCAGTTCCAGCGTCATCACCACTGTCAACGTCACCGCGCTCATCAGCATATAACCGATGATCAACTGGAACAGGGCCGCCTCCAGCGGCGGCTTGCCGGCCAGGATCATGCCGGTCATCGCCCCGGGCAGCGCGACGATCCCCACCGTCTTCATAAAATTGAGTATCGATACCATTCCGGCCGTCGCCAGAAGCCGCGCCATCGCCACGCGCTGCTTCTCGCCGCCGGAAAGCATATCGACATCGGATTGAACCGTCGCCGCCGGCAACCCGACAAGCGTCAACAACTCGGCCAACGTCTCATCGGGAACGCCCGGCTCATCGAGTCGGTTCATCAGCCGCAACAGCGAACTCTTGCCGGCCCCCGACGGCCCTACGACAGAGTAGACCGTGCCGCAGCCGAACGAATACGATACATCGTTGACGATTGTCTTCCGCTTGCCGTTCGCGGTTATGGAGCGGGTGAGATGCGATATCTCCAGCGTCGCGCGGGAGGCGTTCACGTCGACGGTTCCTCGGGGCCGTCGCCGAAATATAAAAACCGGTCAAGCATGTTTACATACTCCGACCACCCCGTGCCGCCCTGGCGCGTGCGGATTCGTTCGATCGCCCCCATTTTTGAATCGATCTCGTCGCAGTAATACAACACGAACGCCTCGGGCATCTGGGGAACGACCGGGGTGGCGTACTGCAACTCACCCTGGTGCGAAAGGATCATATGCCGAAGTTTCATCAGCAGCGCGGAAGGAAAGCCCTCGATCACCGCCGCCTTTTCGGCAATCCAGTGGTCGGCCAGGCAGATGTGACCGATCAGCCGGCCCTCATCGGTATAGTCGATAACCGTCGAGTCCGAGGAATACGTCCGAACCTTGCCCGCGTCGTGAAACAGCCCCCCGAATATGAGATAATCTTTGTTGAGCCATGGGTAGCCCTGCGCAACCCGAAGCGCCAGCTCGGTGACATTGGCCGAGTGCTCGGAGAGCCCGCCTATATAGGCATGGTGCCACAGCTTGCCCGCCGCCGCAATCATGTATGAATCGAAAAAGGCCCGGTCCGTCCAAAAAGCCTCGGTCAGCGCCTTGATGTATCCGTTTTCTATCTTGGCGGTCAGCGCCATCAGCCGCGACTCCCGCTGTTCCCTCGGCTGAGTCGAATGCGGCAGGATATCTTCGAGCGCATACTCATCCTCGTTGGCGAGCCGAATCCGCGAAATATTGAGCTGCGGCCTGTGATTGTATTCGCCCACCACCGCCCGGGCCTTGACCACCATCCCCTCGGTCATCTCCGTCAAAGCAAACTGGTCCGGCTCCCACATGACACCGTTGATCCGACCCGTATGGTCCCCCAGCTCCAGGGATACGAATTGCCCCCGGGCGTACTCCCTGACGTCCTTGCGACGAACGGCGAAAAATCCCTCGACAAAATCATCGCGGACATAGTCCTTGACGTACTTCTGCTCCATACCGCCAAATGTATTATCCCGATACCGGCAAGTAAACGGTTTTGCATCACATTAATATTGATGTTGTCCGCGCGTGTATAAGACCTATATTGGCAAATACTTATGAAAATCCTGAGCCGTTACATCCTCCGGGAACACGTCGCCCCGTTTATTTTCGCGTTTGTCACCGTGACCTTTCTCCTCGTGATCGACTATGTCCCGCGCATCGTCAACCAGGTGATCGACAAAGACCTCTCCATCTGGGTCGTGCTCGAACTGATCGCGCTGAATCTGGCTTGGATGCTGGCGCTGTCGGTACCTATGTCGGTGCTCGTGGCGACTCTGATGGCGTTCGGCCGCATGGGGTCCGACATGGAAATCATCGCCATGAAAGCCTCCGGCGTGAACCTGCTCCGCGTATTGCTGCCGCTGCTTGCCGCCGGATGCGTAATTACGTACCTCATGGTGCAATTCAACGACAAAATCCTGCCCGATCTCAACAAGGAAGCCCGGCAGCTGTCCTCCGATATCCGCAACATGCGACCAACCCTCGTCTTCCGCTCGGGCGTTTTTATCAACGATATCCCCGGCTATCTGATCCTGATAGACAAGATCAATCACGCCACGTCGCGAGTGGAAGGAGTGCGGATCAGCGATACGCGTGATGACGCCAAGCCCCGCATTATCGTGGCCGACTCCGGATACCTCAAAGTCACCGGCGGCGGCAGCAACCTTCAGTTCTCGCTGTACGACGGCGAGGTGCACCTGATGGACGTCGCGAACCCCGCCAACTACCGCAAGGCCGCCTTCCGGCATCAGGAAATCAACGTGTCCGGCAACCCGTCCGAGCTGGTTCGCACCGAACGCGAGTACCGGACCGACCGAGAAATGGATATCGCCATGCTGCAGGAGCGGGTCGACCAGGCCGAAGGCGCCATCATCCCGCTCCAGGGCAAAATCGAAGACTCCTTCCGCGAACGAGCCGCCTTCCTGCTCGCCGATTCTTTCACCGCCCAGATGTCCGATATCAAGGTCGATTCCATCGCCTACCTGCGGCTCAAAAACGAAGTCGCCGGGTGGCATCGCCTGGTCGAGCGCAACCGCGAGCAGATGGTCGCACAGAAAAAAATCATGAGCAAGTTCGATCTCGAAATTCACAAGAAATACTCTATCCCGGCGGCCTCGCTGGCCTTCATCCTGATCGGCGCCCCCCTGGGGATTCTCTCCCGCCGCGGCGGCATGGGAATGGCCATCGCGATCTCGATCCTGCTGTTCATCGTCTACTGGGCCTTTCTGATCGGCGGCGAAGATATCGCCGACCGCGGTCTGATGGATCCCTTCTGGGCGATGTGGAGCGCAAATTTCCTGGTCGGCGGCCTCGGCATCTACCTGCTCTACATCGTCGTCACCGAACGGCCTATGTTCGCATGGTTCCGGCGGATTGGGTGAACCGATGATTCTGGTCAAAAAACTCGATCAGTACCTGCTCCGCTATTTCATGCTCTCGCTGCTGGTCGTGATGCTGGCCCTCGGGTTTACGATCATTATCATCAACATGGTCGAGGAACTTCGCGATTTCATCGATAACAATGTGCCCTTCCTGACGATTGTCGAGTACTACACGTACTTCGCCGGATGGGTGCTCAGCAAGTTCTTCCCGCTGTTCATCCTGCTCGCGTCCTTGTTTTCCATATCGCTGCTCGCCCGCAAAAACGAAATCCTCGCCATGAAGGCCTGCGGCCGCTCGCTGTATCGAGTCACCTGGCCGATCTTTGCGATGGCCGTCGTCCTGTCCGCCGGGCATTTCTATTACAACGAGTATATCTTCCCCGATGCCAACGTGCGGCGGCTCGAAATCAAAAACTTCGAAATCGAACGCAAATCACGCGAGACATACGCCCGCGTCAGTCGAATCACGCGCCAGATCTCGCCCGGCAACTTCTACACCCTCAATTCGTTCAACACCAACCGGCAGGAAGGCGTCGACTTCAAGCTGTACAACACCACGCGCAACGAACTGTCCCGCATCGTCACCGCGAAAATGATCCTCTACCGCGACCATCGGTGGCTCGCCGTCCGCGGTATCGAACGCATCTTAGGCGCCGACCGCCGCGAAACGTTCACGGAGTTCGACAGCCTCCTCATCCCGGAAATCAAGGACAAACCCTCCGATCTCGAACGCCGTATCGGCAAACCCGAGGACATGTCCCTCGATGAAATCCGATACTACATCGACCTCATGAAACGCACCGGCGGGCCCTACCTCGAAGAGCTGGTGAACCTGCATCTGAAGTTCTCGTATCCGGTCACCTCGGCGATCGTCGTGCTGATCTGCGTTCCGTTCGCCGCCAACCCGCGTCGCGGCGGCATCGCCGTCTCGTTCGCCACCGGCGCGCTTATCGCGCTTATCTATTTCGTGCTGTTTCGCATCATGCAGTCCGCCGGCTACAACGAGAAAGTACCCGTCTGGGTCGCCGCCTGGGCCGTGAACGGCGTCTTTTTCCTCATCGGACTCGTCTCCCTATTCTCAGCAAGAAAGTGACAACCATGCCCCATCCCGATCACGAAAAAAACCGCCATGCCTGGAACCAGATGGTCGACCTCCACGTCAACCACCCGGAATATCTCACGCAGCACGTCATCGATGGCGGCTCGTCCCTGAAGAAGATCGAACTCGATGCGCTCGGCGATGTTCGCGGACGAGAACTCCTGCACCTGATGTGTCAGTTCGGATTGGACACCCTGTCGTGGGCGCGTCAGGGCGCCCGCGTGACGGGAGTCGACATTTCGGAACGGTCAGTCGAAGTCGCCCGTGAGATTGCACGAAAAGCCGGCCTCGAGGCTGCGTTCGTCCGCTCCGACGTACTCGACTTGATCGGGGTCCTCGATAGAAAATTCGACATCGTCTACCAGTCGTACGGCACCCACATCTGGATCTCCGATATAGAACAGTGGGCCAGGGTAGTCGCACACTATCTGAAACCGGGAGGCGTCTTTTTCCTCATCGATGAGCACCCTGCCAACATGCTGTTCCTGCAACCCGGAGCCGACTTTGACTACTTCGCTACAGAACCCGAGCGTACCGTCAACCCGACCGACTATTGTGAAACCGATGTGCGTATCGATGGTGAGCATGTGGAGTGGCAGCACCCGGTGTTCAGGATCGTCAACGCTTTGATTGCCGCCGGCCTGACCATCGAGTCGCTTGGCGAGTACAACTATTACTACTACAAGTATGCTGAGGGTTGGCAGCCGTTTGATGGCTACCCCGGCTACTTGCTCCCGCCGGACGGCAAACCCGCAAGATTTCCGTTGATGCTGTCCGTGAAAGCGAGAAAGCCGTAGGGCGGGTCCGTCCTCGAACCCGCCGCGTAGCGGACGTAGCGGGGGTAGGGCGGGTCCGTCTTCGATGTACGGTATCATGAGATAGGTAACATGTTCTGTCAGGACATTGGTTACACTTTTGGTGTATCCTGGGTTGAGGAGGAGCCAGGATATGCCGTGGAAGCGAACCAG
>JAVEYB010000021.1 GCA_034003725.1 Candidatus Zixiibacteriota bacterium | reverse complement strand
GATCGATCTCACAACGGGAGCATCGGTGACACTCCTCCAACCGGTGCAGAAACAGAAACTGTAACCAATGTCCTGACACAATATGTAACACATGTCTTGACACCGTACACCGTCTTCGAACCCGCCGTGTAGGCCGAGGCTGCCTGCAGCCCGGCTCCATCCTGACAAATTGGTTTGACAATATCGTGATTTGAGGCCGCCCCAAGATCACGACCAACTCACGTCCCCATCTCCCACGAGGACAAATACTTCTTCTGCTCCGCCGTCAACTTGTCGATCGACGTCCCCATCGACTTCAGCTTCAACGCCGCGATCTGCTGGTCGATCTTATCCGGCACCGTATACACCCGGCGCTCCAGCTTCTTGTAGTTGCCGACAATATACTCCGCTCCCAGCGCCTGGTTCGCAAACGACATGTCCATCACCATCGCCGGGTGCCCCTCGGCCGCGCTCAGGTTGATCAGCCGCCCCTCGGCCAGCAGCATGATCCGCTTCGTCTTTGCACCGCTGCCGAACAAAAACTCCTCGACATTCGGCCGCACCTGCCGGTGTGACTTCGATCCTTTCGTCAGCGCCGGGATATCGATCTCGGCGTTGAAATGCCCGGAGTTGCAGACGATCGCGCCGTCTTTCATCTTCCTGAAGTGCTCCAGCCGAATCACGTTCAGGTCGCCGGTCAGCGTAATGAACAGGTTCCCCAGCGGCGCCGCCTTGGCCATCGGCATCACCTCGAATCCGTCCATCACCGCCTCGATCGCCTTTACGTGGTCGACCTCGGTCACGATCACCCGCGCGCCCATGCCCTTCGCCCGTACCGCCACCCCGCGCCCGCACCACCCGTAGCCCGCGACGACTACCGTTGATCCGGCCAGCAGGATGTTGGTCGCGCGAATAATGCCGTCCAGCGTCGATTGCCCCGTCCCGTACCGGTTGTCGAAAAAGTGTTTGGTCTTGGAGTCATTCACCGCCACTACCGGGAACAACAGCTTGCCGTCGGCCGCCATCGCCTTGAGACGGATCACGCCGGTCGTGGTTTCCTCGGTACCGGCCCACACTGTGCCCGCGTGGTCCGTACGCTCCGTGTGAAGCGTGCTCACCAGATCGGCGCCGTCATCCATCGTGATGTGCGGCTTGATATCGAGCGCCTGGTGAATGTGCCGATAGTACGTCTTGTTGTCCTCACCGCGAATCGCGAACACCGAGATACCGTACTCCTTGACCAGCGCCGCGGCGGTGTAATCCTGCGTGGACAGCGGGTTCGAGGCGCACAGCGCAACCGTGGCGCCACCCGCCTTCAGCGTCCGCATCAGATTGGCTGTTTCGGTCGTCACGTGCAGACACGCAGCGATACTGACGCCTTTCAGCGGCTTCTCCTTTTCGAAGCGCTGCCGGATGAGCGCAAGCACCGGCATCGACCGGTCCGCCCACTCGATTTTGGCCTTGCCCTCGGCGGCGAGACCCAGGTCCTTCACATCGTGTTTCACAGCCATACTCTATGCATCCTTTGCTAACAGGTCTGCCTTGTCGGTCCGTTCCCACGTGAATTCCGGCTCCGTGCGTCCGAAATGTCCGTACGCGGCAGTCTTTTTGTAAATCGGCCGCGTCAGATCCAGTAAGTTGATTATCCCCCGGGGCGTCATGTCGAAATGCTTGCGGATCAGCTCGGCGATTCGCTTCTCGGTCACGTTGTGAGTTCCATCGCAAAACACCATCAGCGACACCGGCTCGGCCACACCGATCGCATATGCCAGTTGGATCGTGCACTTCGCCGCCAGGCCCGATGCCACCACGTTTTTGGCGATATAACGCGCCATGTACGATGCCGAGCGGTCGACCTTGGTCGGGTCCTTGCCGGAAAATGCGCCGCCGCCGTGCGATGCCATCCCGCCGTACGTGTCGACGATAATCTTCCGGCCGGTCATGCCCGTGTCGGACTGCGGCCCCCCGATCACGAACTTGCCCGTCGGATTGACATGGTACTTCGTCCTGTCGTCGAGCATTCCCTTCGGGACGACCGGCGATACGACCTGCTCGATAATCTCGTCGCGCGACCGCTGCGTGATCTGCTTGCCGCTATCGTCCAGTATCTCCTCGCTGTGCTGGGTCGAAACGACCACCGTGTCCACACGCGCCGGCTGACCGTCGATATACTCGACCGTCACCTGCGATTTGCCGTCCGGACCGAGATACGGCAGGATCCGGCTCTTGCGCACGTCGGCCAGTCGCCGCGCGATCTTGTGGGCCAGCATGATCGGCATCGGCATCAGTTCCGGCGTCTCCCGGCACGCGTAACCGGCCATCAATCCCTGGTCCCCCGCGCCGCCCGTATCCACACCCTGCGCGATATCCAGCGACTGCGAACCGATCGAATTCAGGATCGCGCACGTATCGAACGTGAACCCGTACGCGCGCTGGTCATAACCCACCTCCCGGATCACGCCGCGCACGAGCCTGTTGATGTCGACATACGACTCCGTCGTGATCTCTCCCCCGACAATCACCAGCCCTACCGTCACAAACGTCTCACAGGCCACTCGGCCGCGCGGATCCTTGCGGAGGACTTCGTCAAGGACGGCGTCCGATATCTGGTCCGACAGCTTGTCCGGATGCCCCTCGGTTACCGATTCCGAGGTGAAAAGAAAGTCGCCTGAAGACATGTATCGCTCTCCTTTGATATGGAAAAGCCGCCGCCGCTCATGGGCGGGGGCTACGCCAGTTCCACTTCGCTGTGATCGCCCAGGTTGACCTGCCCCCGCACCCGGCACACCCGTGCCTCGTTGCCGACCAGCGATTCCCCGAGTTCGCATCCTTCGATTACGGCGCGCCGACCCACAATCGAATCCCTGATGCGGGAATCCTTCACGATCGCCCCGTCACCGATCGACACGTGCGGGCCGATCGTCGCCCGCTCCAGCACCACGTCACGGCCGATATATACCGGCGGCACGATATGCGACCCCGCCGATTTCGGCCCGTGAGAATTCAACTCGAGCAGGGCGCGGTTGGTCTCCAGCAGAGTCTCCCTCTTGCCGCAGTCGTACCAGCCCTGTACCTCGAACGGCGTGCATCGGTGCCCCGACCGTATCAGCATCTCCAGCGCATCGGTCAGTTGTATCTCTCCGCGCACGGTCCTGCCGGACCGCACGTGCTCGTCCAGCGCCCGCTTGAGCGGCCCGCAATCAGAAAAATAATACACCCCTATCACCGCGAGGTTGGTCGGCGGATCTTCCGGCTTTTCGACCAGCCGCACCACCGCCCCGTCGCCCAATTCCGCAATCCCGAACCGTCGCGGATCCTCGACCTGACGAAGCCCAAGCACATAATCGCCGGCATCACGAAATTGCTTCAAATCACACTGGACGACCGTATCCCCCAGCACGATCATCAACGGCCCGCCCGCGATCCGTTCCATCGCCAGGTTAACCGCGTACCCCAGCCCGAGCAGTTGATCCTGCTGAACAAAGGTCGCCTTAAACGAATATGAATCCGCAACGAACTGCCGTATCTGGTCTCCCCGGTAACCGATCACGAACACCACCTCGTCGGGCTCCAGCGGCACCACCGGATCCAGCACATGCGCCAGAATAGGCTTGCCCGCCACCGACAGAAGCGGCTTTGGAGCGGAATGGGTGTGCGGTCTCAGCCGGGTTCCTTCGCCGGCTACCGGTATAATGACTTTCACGGATTCTCCCTGATTTTCTGTGCCCAAGGTAGACAATGCCCCCCCGACGCACAAGCCCTAAACCCCGAACATGGACCTATCTAATTGAGTCAACTGCGGTTTCAGGAAAAACGGCACGCGGCAACTCAAACCACGGCTCCGCCGAACCATCAAGCGGCACCGGACGCGGATTCGCCTGATCCAGCGTCATCAACCCGATCACCGCCGGAGCCGCCTCCCCCTCATAATAGAGAGTCTCTACCGCCACGGCGACCGAATCCGCCAGCCACTCCGTACTCGGACGAAGCATAGAAAAGTCGTACGGTATCCATTCCCGACCGTCGTACGAAACAGTATATGGCGTCGCATCAGGCGATTGAATACGAAAAACTACGCCAATATCCTTTGAGATACTGTCGCGCGGGATGAAATACGCCTCGACCCGATATCGGCTGCCGCCGACCGGCGTCATCAGACAGTCAATCAACTCTATCCGTCCCGAGTCGAATCGCGCCAGCGGCGTCTCGAATGCAAAATCTGCTACCCCCGAATAGTCCAGAAACGCCTGGTCGGCCGCACGCAACTGCTGAAGAAACTCGGGTCGAACCCAGTTGGTATCCCCGGCACGAAACAAACGCCCCAGCACATACCGGGTCGCAAAGGCCCGATGAAGTGAATCCGACAGCACAAACGCCTTGGCCAGCTCGATCTGATCTTTCATCGACGGCCGGGCGGTCGGTTCGTGGAACAGCGACGCCGGCGGACCGGCCTCGACCGCCTCGCGCCAGGTCTCAAACAAATCCTTCAGTTCGCGTGTCTCGCGTTCGTCCGGACGGGCAAACGATGCCAGCGCATAGAGACCGCCTGCCCGGTAGTACGTCTCCGGGCCGAGCCCCGCCAGCGAATCGGCCCACACCCGGAACTTGTCGCCGAGCCGGAGAATGACTCCGGCCCACGCCCGATTGTCCAGCAGCTCCATGTGCTCGCCGTACAGTGTTTCAAACCGCAATGCGATCGACTCGTAGTCCGACAGCCGCTGGGACTCGATATCGTCGATCAGTGCCAGGGCCGCGCGCGGAAAACCGTCGGCGTTCTTCGCGGTGTCGTACACCGGACGGTCCGAATCCTGCGAACAGCCCGCCACAAACACGGCGAGACATACGACCGCCGTTCTCAAGTAATATGCTGGTGATTTCATGCCCGGAAATATAACAGGGAATGGCCCCGCTGTAAAGACGAAGCGCCCCGCTCGATCAGCTTGTGAACGACCCGATCCAGCTCTCCACCAGAAACTGCACCCGACCGATCAACAGCGAAACACGCCCCATCACCGTGTAGCCGAAATGCGCCCCGAACGAAATCATGATGAACCAGATGCCGACCTTGGCCGTCACCCCCAGGGCGCCTTTGTGCTCGTGCGAGAAGTAGAAATAGATAAGCGTGGCGATCACGCCGATCACCACGATGGCCGACAACACCACGATCATGCCCGGATCCGTGGAACCGCCCGGAATGTTCTGCGGCATGAAGGTGGTGCGTATCTGCGGAAGCACCAGCCCCTGGAGCCGCGATGTGATAAACACGCCCGAGGTCGACCCGATCACAAACGCCAGCGGCACCCGCGACAAGTACGAATACGAGCGCGTCAGCCGCGAAAACAGCAGCACGCCCAGCGCCGTCGGGATCAGCAAATACCACGCCCCGTCGGTCCGGATCGGGTACACCACCTGCTGCATCAACACGGTGTCCCACATCAATCCGAAATAATACCCCGCCGACAAACCCGCGAATATCGACTCCACCAGACGGTACACCGGGTTGTCCCGGTACAAAAACGAAAAGATGGCCAAAGTCACGAAGGCCATGATCCAGAGCTCAAACGGGGAAAACGTACTCATGCGCGCTCACCCCTTTTCGCCCGCCGGCCCATGAAGTAACCCAGGTTGCCGATCGCCACCAGCACGATTATCAGCAGGTGGATCAATGACTGGGCGTCCATACCGCGCACCGCGCGGTCCTTGCGGCCAAGCAACTGCTCGTATTCGGCCGCACCCTTCATTCCTCCAAGCAGCCCCTGCAGCTGCCCGGACCCCACGAACGCATACAGCTTGGGCGCCATCACCGCCGTCGCGCCGCAGCACATCGGCACGCCGTACTGCGCGTTCACGATCGACACCCAGTAGTCGGCGGTCGCGTTGTCGGCGACCACGAATATGAACGCGATATCTTCGTAGTTTCGCACCGACTGCATCAGCGGCAGTTGCGTCAGCGGCGTACCCGTATTGTCCGTCGGGAAAATTCCCGATATGGCAGTCCCGAGCCCCTTCATCACCGCAACGTAATTCGCCTTGTACCCGAGATTGACGTAATCAACTCCGTACACCTTGCCGTATTCCGCGGCCAGCTCGCGGGTCACCCGCTCGGCGATCGTCGGCCCGCCCAGCGGAATATTGCTCAGCGTCACAACTTTGCAGTTCTTGGAAAACAAATGGTGCAGCGCCGCGCGCGACATCGGCTCCGTCTCGGCCACTGTCGATGGATAGTAATCGTAGGTAAGCATCACGATCGATGAATCCGGAAGACTGTTCACGGCGTCGTACAGCTGCTGCACCTCCGGCGTCGTGTACACCGGCAGCGACACCGGGATGATAAACGGCACCAGCACGGCAATCCCGCACATCAGGTAGATCCAGCGGCGATCCATCGCGGCGATTCGTTCCCACACGGTCATGAACTCACCCCTTCCCCATGTAGGTACGTTCGATCCCGAGGATGATGCGAAGCGACATCGATGCCGCTCCCAGCGCCGCGCCGATAATAATGCCGCGCTGCACCGACAGGTTGAACCCGTTCATGATATAGATATTGATCCAGTCGGGAAGGCTTGGGTGAAACAGCCGCAGAAACCACTCGCCCATCGGAATCCGAGACAACATGACCACCACCGCCGTCAGAAGCAGCAGCGTAGACTCCGTACTACGGGCGCGAAACGCACGGTACGCCGCCGACGCGATATAAAACGCCAGCATAGCGAACATGGTCGCCATCATCGGCTCCGAAATCCGCGTCCACAGCCAGTAGTATATCGACCCCTCGTTGCGACCGAACAACGGCGACCACGAGACCGGAAGCGCCGACGGGATCGCCATCACGAATACCGAGATGATAACCAGGAGGCTGTACGGCCACCCTTCCTGGCGGCGCTTCACTTTGTTGAAATTGACCCGCGTGATCGACACCATCCCCAGCGCCAGCGACATACCGAAAATAATCGTCACCCAGATCAGGATGCCGCTCTGGATCTGACCGATAAACGTGGTCTGTTCGTTGAAGAAAAAGGAAATGGTGACGACGACGCCGGTGACGAACGCGGTGATGACGGGCGCGGTACGACGCATCAGGCCTCCTGGAACCACGCTGAATAGATGTCAAAGAAGTCGATCACGTCCCAGTGGTCCAGAAGCGACAACACCACACCAATCACGATCACGGCGATGAACGCCACCTTGAGCAGGTCCTGTCCTTTCAAACCGCCCGTCATGAGTGGCTCGTGCGAAAGGTACGCCGATGCCGCGTACAACTCTTCGCCCATCAGCGTGTAGTCGCAGGCCGCGATGAAAAAAGGAAGCTGCTCGGGCTGCGATGTTCCGGCGATCTGGATCGAACCGGCGGCGTTGCCCGTTTCCGCCAGCAGCAGCGACTCGGCGAAAAACCCCCCGAGAAAGATGTTCGTGGCCGGACGCTCGCGCATCATGATGCCGTTTACGGCCGCCGTAAACGCAAACTGCTCGCCCGCAAGATAGCGAACCGAATCCTTGTTAAACCCGTCGGGCTTGCCCGCCTCGACATACGACTGCTCGCATATCTCCTGACAGGCCGCCAGAACCGTCGGATACCGCGCCGGAACTATCAGCGGCGTCTCATACTCGGCGATGATCTTCGTCACCCGCCCCAAAATCGACACCCCGGCAATCGTGTCCATCTCGTCCAAGTCGAGAATACCGGGAATGTACAAAACCGGGCGACCCATCTCCGTCGCCCGACCGACCGCCTCCTCGACCGCATCCAGTCCTGCAATCTTCCTGAGAAACAGTCGTTTGCCCTTCCGCGCCTCGTACGTGAAATACAGCACGGCTGCACAAAAGACTACGATCAGAACTAAGGCGTTGATTCGGTTGGTGAGAAACGCCGGTTCGTCGGCCTCCTGCGCAAACAGCGGCGACGCCGACGACGCCGTCAGGATCACGGCGGCCAGACACACTCCCAGCGTTTTCCTCAGATGAAATGTCACGGTCGAATATAGGCCCTCGTCGGAATCTTGTCAACGCAGCGCAGCGATACACTCATCCGTCAGAATGACGGCTCACCGGACAAAATGCTTAATGACGATTTGCGAATTCTTCAACCAGCCGCTGCACCTGTTGGTCATCCATTCCCTTCTGATGAGCCAGTTCCCTCAGACTCCCCCAGAACGGTTCACCGCACACCACGCAGGGCAGATTGTGGTCAATCAGAAACTTCACCAGTCCGGGATACTCCCGTACCAGGTGGTCGATCGGACGGTCTGCGTCGATTGTACCGGGCATGACCGGAACCCGCATCAATCCGCAAGCGCCTTTTTGAGCTTCTCGATTACCTCGACCGGCGTCGGGTCCATCCCGTTGAGTACCGCCAGATAGTACGACGCGAAATCGCCGAGTTGTATGAGACTCAGCATCCGCTCCAGAGGCTTCTCGCCCATAGAGTGTACGTCCTGAACCGTGGCGCCGCAGTTCTCGACTATCGCCTTCACGATATTCATGCGCTTGCGGATCTTCGGGTGATCGCCGGCATCCCGAAGCATGAAAACCGTCAGATGCTCCACGTGCGGTTCGATCGTCGCCTTTGTCCAGCCCACCAGCTCGTTGTGATTGCACTCCGGAAATTCATTCGCAAACGCGAGGTTCTTCCCGTTTTCGCAGATCTGTCCCTTCCATCGCTGCGCCACCACGCCCGTAAACGACGGCCCCCCGTAGATGAGCGCAATCTTTCCTTTGATCGCCTCGGCAATGTGCTTCGCCGGATTGGAAATCAGCGGATTATCCTCGATATATTTCTCGCGGCGGGCTCCCAGTCTGTCCGCCGCAACCCCGATGTCGCCTGAAAAACCCTTGATCAGACCGATCTTCTCGAAAAAGACCAGGAGCGGCACGAACGAATACGCCAGCGCCGCCCGAGGCTGCATGCCGCCCGGTAACGCCAGCATCGGAATCGCATTCAACTCCGCAACATCCGCCATCATGCCACCCGTCGACATCACCGCAATCAGCGCCTTGCGCTGCAACGCGTCATCGAGCGCCGCCAGCGTCTCTTCGGTATTGCCGCTGTAGGACGATGCGATCACCAGCGTCTCGTCGTCAACGTACTCCGGAAGCGCATACCCCCGAATGATCGAAAACGGCACCAGCAGCTCGGACTGAAGGTAACACCGAATCAGGTCGCCACCGATCGCGGATCCCCCCATGCCGACCAGCACGACATTGCGCACGTCCGGGAAATCGCCCTGCGACACATCCCAGGCCCTGGCCATCTTCAACGCGTCATGCAGCTGCTCCGGAAAATCGAATATCCGGTTGTACATGTTGCCGGGGTCGGCGGCGCGAATCTTCTCTATATCGTCAAGAATCGAAACTTCCGTGCTTCTCATGAGTACCTCTGGTTATGTCTTGTCAAGCGCCGACCGGTAACTTTGCAGCCTGCGGATAACCGCCTGGGGAGTGCCGCTCGCCATCACCGAGCCAACCAAATGCTTAACGAGGTTGGAGTCAATCTTTTTTACCTGACGGCACAGGTCGAATATCTTCATCGGGTTCATCGACAGCGAATTCACCCCCATTCCGATGAACAACGGCAACGCCAGTGGATCTCCTGCAATCTCCCCGCAAATCGACACCGGGATACTCGCCTTCCGGCATGCGTCCACCGTCAGCTTCATCAGGTGCAGCACCGATGGATGGTATGGCGAATACAACGATGCCACCCGCTGGTTGTTGCGATCCGCCGACAGCGTGTACTGCGTCAGGTCGTTCGTCCCCAGCGACATGAAATCCACCCGCCGCGCCAACTGCTCGGCCATCAGCGCCGCCGACGGCACCTCAACCATGATACCAACCTTGATGTCGGGATCAAACGCCACCCGCTCCTTGCGAAGCTCATACTTCGCCTGCGCGATCAGACGGCTCGCCCGATCGACCTCGGTCGCGTCTGATATCATCGGCAGCATCAACCGGATGTTGTTGTGAACCGATGCGCGAAGTATCGCCCGGATCTGTTGCTTGAAAATATCCGGCATCTCGAGCATCGAGCGGATCCCCCGCAGCCCCAGCGCCGGATTGTCCTCATGCTGAACAAGTCCGTCTTCTTTGAATTTGTCCGAACCGAGATCAAACGTTCGGAAAATAACCTCGGTCGCGGCAAATTTCTCGGCAATCCGAACATAGTACGAGTACTGCTCGTCCTCGGTAGGAAAGTGATTGGCCTGCAGATACATGAACTCCGTGCGATACAACCCGATCGGAACCCTCCGCTCCGCCAGCACATCCTCTACCGGCCCGGGCAGTTCCAGATTCGCCGCGACCGGCACCTCCTGTCCATCCCGTGTGACCGGCGGAATGTGCGGGAGCCGCTTGATGCGCGTGATGAGAGCAGGACCCTGACGCTTCCGTAACCTCTGGTAATCTGACCAGTCGTTGTCGGTTGGATTGATGATCGCAAGGTCATTCGTTCCGTCGAGTATAATCCGGCAACTGTCGGGAATGTCACTCCATGTGAAGTCTCCCACAACCACCGGCATCATGAGCGACCGCGCAATCATCGCCATATGCGAATTACGGCCGCCCTCATTTGTTAACAACCCAACCGCCTTGAGGTTACGATAACTCATGACCTCCGCGGCCGTAAACATCTTGCCCACCAAAATTGTGTTCGGACTGAACTTCACGGGCAGCCGCTGCCGGTGCTTGTTCAAATGCGACAAAACCCGGTCCGCTACCGACTCGATGTCTATTGCCATCTGCCGCATGTACTCGTCAGGTGACCGCTTCAACTGCAGCGTGGTCTGACCGACCAGCGTACTGTAAATATAGCCCGCATTGCGGCGCTGTTGCGCTATCTGCTCCTTAACCTGTTGCAGGAACTCGTAGTCGCTCGCGATCAGCAACTGCGCGTCGAATATCTTCGCGACCGGCCCGCCAATCCGCCGACCGGCCGACTCTCGAAGTTTCGTCAACTCACCCACCGTCCGCGCAACCGCTCGCTCGAGCGACGCCAACTCGGACTGCACCTGCGACTGGGCAATCGCCACCTCCGGTACCTTCTTCTCACCCGGGAAAATTATCCGGGCGGTACCCATGACAATACCGGCCGATACACCGGTGCCTCGTATGATGCGGCGGCTTCTGAACATAGTCTGATTACAGCCTCCAACAGGCTAATTTGTAATGAGATAAGTATACCCCCCGAGGGGAAGGACAGGCAAGCGGAATGTGGTCAGCCCATTTCGTTGAAACCGGATTCGATGACGTTGATCAGCGCGTCCACCGCCTGCTCCTCGTCGGGCCCCTCCGCCTCCACCGTCACTTCAGAGCCTTTCTCCGCCGCCAGCATCATCACACCCATAATCGATTTGCCGTTCACCCGCAAACCGTCTTTCGTGAAATGAACTTCCGACTGGAATCTTCCGGCCGTCGTGACGAGCATTGCCGATGGTCGCGCGTGAAGACCAAGCTTGTTGACAATCCGGGTTGTTTTCTTGACCATAGCGGTTATTCGCAGAGGACGTAACGTTTTCCTGACAACTCCTGCACGATCCCTTTCATCTCCAACGCCAGAAGATACTCAAGAAGCTCCGAAACCGGAAGTGCAACCTCATGCGCCAGCACATCAATTTGCCGGGGCCCGTCAGCCAGCACATCGATCAACCGCTGTTCCGTCTCCGTGACATCGGCCGTCGCACGGAACCGTCGGGCCGCCACCTCACCGCGAAGCCGGGGCAACTCTTCGAATATGTCCTCTACTGATGTAACCATTCGCGCCCCTTTTTTCAAGAGCGCATTGGCCCCAACCGACCGCTCCGCGCTCGGCGCCCCCGGCACGGCAAACAACTCCCGCCCCTGCTGAAGCGCCAGCTCCGCCGTGATCAACGCCCCGGACTTGCGACCCGCCTCCACCACCACGACTCCGTCCGACAATCCCGAAATGATCCTGTTGCGGTCCGGAAACGTAGTCTTGTCGGGCCCCTGCCCCGGAAGATACTCCGAAAACACTGCCCCGTGCTCGATTATCCGCTCGGCCAGCGCACGATTGCCCGGCGGGTAAATGATATCCAGCGATGTCCCCCACACGGCCACCGTGCGCCCTCCCGCATCCAGCGCGCCCGCGTGCGCGGCCGTGTCGATCCCCTCAGCCATGCCGGACACCACCGTCACCCCCGCACCAGCCAGATCCGATGCCAGCTTCAACGCAAACCGACGCCCCGGCTCGGTCGCATGCCGCGTACCGACCAGTGCGATCATTTTCTCGTCGCGCGATGGAAGCGTCCCCAACGCAAATAACACCGGCGGACGATCCGGAATCTCCTCCAGCGACGCCGGATACGAATCCTCCCCCGAAAACAACACCTGCCAGCCCAGCTCGTCAACGCGTGCAACGTGCCGTTCCGCCGCGCCACGGTCCGCTTCGTGCTTGATCGCCGATCCTACCGCGCGCCCGATTCCCGGCACCGCCTCCAGCGCCGCCAACGGCGCGGACAACACCCCGAGGACCGAACCAAAATGCTTCAGGAGCTTCCAGTACCGTCCCCGCCCCACCCCCGGCACTGACAGGAGGGTGATAATATCGGCTAATCGACTGTCACGTTCGCTGTCGGTCAAGTTCCCGCTCTATCGCCTGTAAAAACGCCTCTCGATTCAACCCGGCCACCGCCGAGATATAGAGATACTCCGGTTCGTGCTCCGATGAAATCGCATCGAGATCACTTTCCGAAACCGTGTCGATTTTGGTGATTACGGTCAGCGACGGCCGCTTGGTAAGTGTAGGATCGAATTCGTCCAGCTCGTTCTGCAGCGTGCGACGCGTCGCATCCAGATCGACGTCGTTTACGTCGATCACGTAAATCAGCAGACGCGTACGCTGAATGTGCTTGAGAAACTGCAGGCCCAGACCCTTACCCTGCGACGCCCCTTCGATCAGACCGGGGATATCCGCCATCACGCACGACTTGTACTCGCGAAGTCGCACGATACCGAGATTCGGAATCAGCGTCGTAAACGGGTAATCCGCGATCTTGGGCCGCGCCGCCGAAAACGCCGCCAGGATCGTCGACTTGCCGGCATTCGGAAGCCCCACCAACCCGACATCCGCCAGCAGCTTCAGCTCAAGCGATAGCGACCGGCGCTGCCCCGGAAATCCATCCTGTGCCTTGCGCGGCGTCTGGTTGGTCGGAGACTTGTAAAACGAGTTTCCGTGTCCCCCCTTGCCGCCCACCGCGAGCACCACCTCCTGCCCCGGCGTATCGAGGTCAGCCAGCAACTCACCGCTGCCAAGATCACGTATCAGCGTCCCCACCGGGATACGGATGCGGGTGTGCTCACCCGATCGTCCGGTTTTCAGATTGCCCTGCCCCGGCTGACCGTTCTCGGCTTCGTATTTCCGGCGATATCGAAAATCCAGAAGCGTCGAAAGATTGGGGTCTGCCACCGCGATAATATCGCCGCCCCGACCACCCTCGCCCCCGTCCGGACCGCCCTTGGGAACGTACTTCTCCGTGTGAAACGATATACACCCGTGTCCGCCGCGCCCCGACGCGACCTCAATCTCGACGTAGTCGACAAACATGATCACAATATCCACGTCCGGCACGGTGAAGTCAATCCCCATATCATGCTGTGCCGCAATCGAAAAAAGCCCGCTGTTTCGATTGACGCTGATTGGGGCGGCCTGTATATTGGCGCCGTGTCCATCACCAATGATCATAAAGCCGCGCCGACCATCAACCAGCGCAAACGGCAATGGTACGAGGATACCTTCCTCGGACTCGGACGGGTCTGTCTCCGGCTCGGACTCAAACCAAACTTCCTGACCTTCGTCTCGCTCGGGTGCGCGATCGTCGCCGGCGTCTATTTCTGGAAAGACAATATGCTTATGGGCGTCGTGTGGATGATCGCCACCGCGTTTACCGACATGCTCGATGGATCCACGGCGCGTGCGGGCAATCTCGGCACCGTGTTCGGCGGCATCCTCGACCACGTCTTCGACCGCTACGGCGAGTTCTTCATCCTTGCGGGCATCACCATGTCCGGCGCCGTACATCCCGGGTGGGGCCTGTTCGCCCTGTTTGGCATGCTGATCGCCTCGTACACCCGCGCTGCCGCCGAATCGATGGGCAAAATCGAAAACTGCGCGGTCGGCATCATGGGACGACTGGAAAAGTTCATCCTGATTATCGGCGGAGCATTGACCGAGATCTGGCTGCCCATGGGCACCTGGCCCAAAGGCGGCTGGCTCGAGTTCGCCCTCATCGTGGTCGGCGTCACCTCGTTCATCACCGCCATTCAGCGACTGGTCTACACCAAAAGAGTCCTCGGCAACCGCAAGAGTGTGTAGAAGACACTGGCATCACAACATGTCCAATAGTGGCCGTCATAGATACCGATCATGTGCAGATCAAGCACCAGGGTACGTCTGCCTTCGGACGTACCCTTCTTTCTTCGGATACGGTCAGGCGGAATCGCCCGACCGCTCCATACAACAGAACTATCCCTAACAACGAGACTTTATCGTGATCACTGCTATCGGCAACCCCGTCTACGACTACATCAAGACCCAGAGAATCGAGACCGATGGTCGCGTGTTGTCGGGATGCTCCACCAACGCGGTCCTCGCGCTCTCCAAAATGGGCGCTCGGACGCGCCTCATCGGCTCGGTCGGCGATGACTTCCGCTCGCGCTTTCTGGCCGATCTCGAACGCTTCGGCATCGCGCACCATGTCACTCCCTCGGAACAAACCGGCGGCTTCTCGCTGGTGTACTACGACAACTATGGCAACCGCACGCTGGATCTCCTGGGCAAAGCCGCGCCTATCGGCGACATCGACCCGTCGTTGTACGCCGCTTCCGACGCCGTGCTGATCGGACCGATCCTCAAGGAAGTGTCGTTCGACCTGATCCGCGAAATCCGCCTCAATTTTGATGGTCTCTTTTTCTGCGACCCGCAGGGACTGTTACGCGGGGTCGACTCCGAGGGCCGCATCTATCATGAGAAGCCCGATTGTATCGAGGACGTGCTGGCGTTGTTTGACGTTGTCAAACCGAACGAACTCGAAGGTAAAGTCCTCACCGGCATCGACTGCCGCAAGGATCCCTACGAAGCCGCCCGAATCATCAAGTCATGGGGACCGAAAATCGTAGTCGTCACCCTCGCCGAACTCGGCTCCGTGATTTTCGACGGAAAAACGTTTATCGATATCCCGCCCTACGAAATCGACCTCGTCGATGCCACCGGCGCGGGCGACACCTACATGGCCGGATTCACCTTCGAGTATCTTCGGACGGGCGGCGATGTGCGGCGCGCCGGCTGTTTCGCCTCGTGCACGTCATCGATCATGATCGAACACGTCGGCCCGGACTTCCCCATGACCGAATCCGCCATCCGCACCCGCCAGGCGACCCTGCTCGACATGATCGACTTCAAAGTCTCCGTAACGGTGAACGCGTAATCGAGTCGCCCGCCCCATCCCGGGCGGGTTTCGGACCGGGCCTGTGCGTTTCACTAGTGTAGGACATGTCTGTCCTCAGACGTGCCACTCCTCCGTGCGTGCCGTACCTCCCCGTGCGCCGCGCTACCTCCCCTTTCAAACTCGTGCGTGGCGTACGTCCCCGTGCGCCGCGCTCCCTCCCCTTTCAAACTCGTGCGTGGCGTACCTCCCCGTGCGCCGCGGGAACCTTCCTTGTCATTCCCCGCCGCGACGGGGAATCCACCAATGCCGATCTCCTGCGTGCCGTACCTCCCCGTACGCCGCGCTACCTCCCCTTTCAAACTCGTGCGTGGCGTACCTCCCCGTGCGCCGCGCTACCCCCCGCTCCACTCCCGGCACCATCACCTGCCCCAAACTATGTGATTGCACACATCTCGTTTCGTGACGTATCCATATCTACCGGGCGAACCAGTTCACGTCACATCCAATGACAGGAGACCATCTTCATGGCAAAAGAACAAATCGCCCATGATGTCGACCAGTACCTCGCCGCCCTCCCGCCCGACACCTGCACCATGCTCGAGAAACTCCGCGACACTATCAAAGCCGCCGCGCCGGAAGCCGAAGAACTCATCAGTTATCGCATCCCGACTTACAAATACCACGGCATGCTCGTGCATTTTCTGGCGAACGAGAAGTACTGCAGCTTCGTCGTGACCAGCAAAACGACAATCGAGCAGTTCAAAACCGAACTTGCCGGCTACAAAATCTCCGGGACCACCATTCACTTCACGCTCGACAAACCGCTCCCCGCATCGCTGGTGAAGAAAATCGTCAGAGCCCGCCTGAAAGAAAACGAATCCAAAAGATAGGGCGGTTCCGTCCCCGAACCCGCCGGACCCGTAGGGCGGTTCCGTCTTCGAAACCGCCACTGTAAGCTCGGGTATCGCATATACGTCGCACTGATTCGAGTAGCCCACTCCTCTGGAGTGGGTGACTCCCTAAGCTGCCTCCTTTCCCGAACCCGCCACCGACATACTCGCAAACTTACCCGACACCGTCATGGGCCGAGGCTGTTCGCAGCCCGACCGGACACGCCGCAGGCGTGTCATTCCCGTGCAAACGGGAATCTATCTTCTCATGAACGAGGGTATCTCTCGCGGAGAATGATTGACGTTTCGTCGTCGGACAACCCCGTCGGATGCTGGTCCCGTTGGGCGGTCCCGTCTTCGAAACCGCCATTTGCATTCAAAATGATTGACGAATCCTGCTGATTCGCGTATCTTCTCCTTCACACTTTCGATTGGCACCTGGGGAAAGCCAAGCGACATCCCAATCTCCTATCGGGGGGAGGTTGAGATTATACCGGTTCATTTATATTACAAAGCAGGAGATTGTAGTCATGCCAGAAGCTGCTAAAAAGTCGAAAAACGCGCCCTCAATCATGGCTCTCGAAAGGAAGTACAAGTCGTGTTCTGTGGGCGTTCGGGGCTACTTTGACCAGTTCCCCGATCTGATCAGCAAATTCAAACTCGACGTCTGCCTCGCCTACATGTTCTTCCGAACTGAAATGGCACAAAACACCATCCTCTATTGCGGTGTAGTCAAACTGCATCGGGCAGATCAAGCCGTGGCGAGGAAAGCCATTGAAGCCCAGTATCTCACACGACAAAGTTTCCTCGAGTTGTTTGCAAATGTCTTCTCCGCACCATTACCGGATGCCATCGCAAAGACGATCAAAAGCGCGGAGAAGACCCGTGATAGAGTCCTTCATGGGAAACTGGTCGAGCCGTCGGAAATCCGTGAAGCTCTCCACGATGTTCTGGACTACGCTTCCTTAATGAACTTCCATCTGGAGAAAGTGGCGGGGTTCAAACCATTCGGTGATCTTCGAGGTTTCAAGGGGCGTACCGCATCGTTAGAGAAACAGACCAGCCGCTGGTTGCTGAAAGGATTGGGCTTCAGTCTGCACTAGATTGTTGCTCTCTGCACACCGACCGGCTGAGCGTCAATGCCTCCGCGACCAAGACATTACAGATGAGTAGCCCACGCGTCTCGCGTGGGTTCGCGATCGTAAGATGCAGTCATCACCGTACCTATCTCGCAAAACTCCCCGCCGCGGCCCCACCCCCCCCGGAACCCTCCCCCCCTTCCGCACGTTCTACCCTCTATACGCAAATGTAGACATTAACAGCCTACTTTACAGGCAGGAGACGAACGAATGGAACGCTCTCGACGAAGCTTCATGAAAACCGCCGGCATGACTGCCCTCGCCGGCGGACTCGCCGGTACACCGTTCATGATGGCCGCACCGGCCTCCGCCCAGGACTCCGGCGTCACCCCCCCGATCGAACTGCCCGCGCTGCCGTACGCGTACGACGCGCTCGAACCGCATATCGACGCCGCCACGATGGAAATCCACCATGGCAAACATCACCAGGGATACGTCAACGGCCTCAAGGCCGCGGAGAAAGCGCTCGCCGATGCGCGCGAGAAAAACGACTACGCAATGATCGAGCACTGGTCGAAAAAACTCTCCTTCAACTACGGCGGCCACTACCTGCACAGCATGTTCTGGGAAATCATGGCCCCCGCCCAAAACGGCGGCGGCGGCCAGCCCGCCGGAATCCTCATGCAGTATATCTCCAAGGACTTCGGCAATTTCGATAACTTCAAAGCCCAGTTTAGCGCGGCTGCCGGCGCGGTCGAGGGCTCCGGCTGGGGCCTGGTCCACTACCGACCCATGGACGACCGCCTCGTCATCGCACAGGCCGAAAACCAGCACAAACTCGCCATGTGGGGATCAACCCCGATCATGGGCATCGATGTCTGGGAGCACGCGTACTATCTGAAATACCAGAACCGCCGCGCCGAATACGTGTCGAACTGGTGGAACGTCGTCAACTGGCCCGCCGTCACCAAACGCTTCCGCGCCGCCAAGGGCGTGTGATTGTAATGCGTGCTGTCAGGCGACCCCGCCTGACAGCACGCTTCCGTCAACCCACCCCTCACGCCTTGATCCCGTCGAATAAAAACGATATCAAATACTCCCCCACCCCGATCCCGACCGGCGCCGTGCTCGAAAACCGCCGCGCCACGATCCCGTCCACCATCACCGATACCAGGTAGGCCGTCTGCTCAATATCGAAATCCCCCCGTATCTCCCCCGTCAATTCCCCCCGAAGAATAATCTCCGCGATATACTCCCGGAAGTGCCGCTCCAGATCGATCCCCTCGATCGTCACCCCCGCGTGGTTCAGTCCCCGTGTCGCGAACAGGTAAAACGTCTGCTCCGCGCGGTGCAGCTTGCTGTTGACCACAATCTCGTGGTACAGATAGCGAATCCGGTCTCGCGCCAGTGCCGCTTTCTCCTGCCGACGGATATCGGCGATCCACGTCGCAAGATCGTCGTCAAACGTCAAAAGGCAGAATTCCAGCAGATGAGCCTTCGACGGGAAATACTGAAAGAACGAACCCTTGGACACCGCACACGTGCGACAAATTCGGTCAACCGCGAGCCCGTCATACCCGTACGTGCCGAACAGCGCAATGCCCCGGCGGTAAATCATCTCCTTTTTGTCCGGCGGCAGCCGCCGAAACGTGTCCGTGACCACCCCCGCGCTGACAAGCTGTGCGATCAGGTTTTCGTTGAGCATACCACTGGCTCCAATGGTTCTTGTGGCCCACCTAAAGCTCCCGCCGTGGCAGCAGCGGCAGGTGGGCTAACCTAACGACACCCCGCCGTTTCAGCCACAGCATGACGGATCAATCACACCGAGTCGCCAACCGGTTATGACCAATCGGTCATAGTATATATACCATAGATATATAAACGCAAACACAATTCAAATACTCGTTGACCGCCTCCGATACCCGGCAATACCTTCCCGCAGCCAATCCAACGACCGGATCACGACTGGATCCATAGATCAGAAAGGATGCTCCATGCCGAAAGTCAGAGTCGCCATCATCGGCGTCGGCAACTGCGCCTCGTCCCTGGTGCAGGGTGTCGAGTTCTATAAAAAGGCCAAGGACGACGAGCAGATTCCGGGCTTGATGCACGTCAACCTCGGCGGCTATCGAATCAGCGATATCGAGTTCTCCGCCGCCATCGATATCGACAAAAACAAGGTCGGAAAAGACCTCGCCGAAGCTATCTACACCCGGCCCAACAACACCTACAAGTTCTGCGATGTCCCCAAATTGGGCATCCCGGTCATGCGCGGCATGACCCACGACGGTCTCGGCTACTACCTCTCGCAGATTATCGAAAAAGCCCCGGGCGACACCGTCGACATCGTGAAACTGCTCAAAGAGACCAGGACCGATGTCGTCGTTAACTACCTTCCCGTGGGCTCGGAAGAAGCCACCAAGTGGTACGTCGAGCAGATTCTCGACGCCGGGTGCGGATTCGTCAATTGCATCCCCGTGTTTATCGCCCGCGAACCGTACTGGCAGAAGCGCTTCAAAGAACGCGGCCTGCCGGTGATCGGCGACGACATCAAAAGCCAGGTCGGCGCCACCATCGCCCACCGCGTGTTCACCCGCCTCTTCCTCGAACGCGGCGTCAAGCTCGAACGCACCAGCCAGCTCAACGTCGGCGGCAATACCGACTTCCTCAACATGCTGGAGCGCTCGCGCCTCGAATCGAAAAAGATCTCCAAAACCAACGCGGTTACCAGCCAGCTCAACTACGAGATGCCTCCCGGCACCGTCCACATCGGACCGTCCGACTACGTCCAGTGGCTCGACGACCGCAAATGGGCCTACATCCGGATGGAAGGCACCACGTTCGGCAACGTGCCGCTGAATGTCGAAATGAAACTCGAGGTCTGGGACAGCCCGAACTCCGCAGGCGTCGTCATCGATGCCGTGCGCTGCTGCAAGCTCGGCCTCGACAACAGCCTGTCGGGCGCGCTGATCGAACCCTCGTCCTACTTCAAGAAGTCGCCGCCCGTCCAGTACACCGACGCCGAGGCCCGTCAGCTGACCGAAGAATTCATCGCAAAATACGGCTGGAAAGCCGAATCGGCCCGGCCCGGTCGCGTCCGCGCCGCAGCGAAATCACAAAAACCCGGCAAGCCGGCCGTCTCAAAACCGGACAAGGCCGCCGCGGTCAAAAAGACCACCCCGAAACGTGTGGTGAAAAAGAAAAAGTAGTTTCGCTCCGGAAGCCGAACCTGTAGCTTGAAACCGGCGATGGCGACATCGCCGGTTTTTTTCGTCAACCTTCGCCCGATACGGATAACCTATGGCGCCGAAACGCACACGCGGCCGGCTGATTACGTTCGAGGGAATCGACGGTTCCGGTAAATCCACCCAGCTCACGCGAAGCGCGTCCCACCTGAAAAAGCGCGGCTTCGATATCGCCGTCCTGCGCGAACCGGGCTCCACCAAAGTAAGCGAAAAGATCCGTCGCATCCTGCTCGACCCCACCCTGGAGATCAGCGACCTGACCGAACTGCTGCTCTACGAGGCCGCCCGCGCGGAAATCGTCGACAAGCAAATACGCCCCCTCATGGAACGCGGTACGATTGTCCTGTGCGACCGCTTCTACGACAGCACCACCGCCTACCAGGGCTATGGCCGCAAACTCGACCTCGATATGGTGAAACGTCTTCATACGGTAGCGGTCGGCAGCCTGCACCCCGATCTGACCTTCGTCTTCGACCTGCCGCTCACCGTCGCGCTCACCCGACGCGGCAAAAATCCCGACCGGCTGGAATCCCAGTCGCTCGCCTTCTTCCGCCGCGTCGCCCGCGGGTTCCGCGAGATCGCGCGGACCGAACCCCAACGAGTGAAACTGATCGACGCGCGGGGAACGGTCGATCACACCTTCCGGTCCGTCGTCCGCGTCCTCGACCGGCTGCTGGGACCCAAATGACCGAATCGAACCTGCTTTCGCGCCGGGACCTCCTGCTGGCAGGCGTCCTGCTCCTGCTGATTGTCGTCCTTGCGGGCGGCATGGGCGTCTATGTCCTCTCCGCACCGTCGCTCAAACAGGCCAACGCCATGGCCGTCGCCGCCGTCATTATCCGCGACAACTACGCCGAACCGTTCGACTGGCGGTCGATGATCGATGCCGGCCGACGGGAAATGCTCTCCCGCCTCGATCGCTACAGCGGATACATCGAACGTGACCTGTTCAACCGCATGAATGAGGAGTTCACCGGCAGTTACGGCGGCATCGGCGTCACGGTCGTCCCGCATGAAAGCGGCCTGCTCATCATGTCCGTCCGGGAGGGCGGGCCGGCCGCACGAGTGGGACTGCTCAGCGGCGATATCATCATTCGCGCCGACAGCTTCCGCCTCGCCGGAATGAGCGCCGACGAATCCTCGGAACTGCTCCGGGGCGGCGACGGGACCGCTGTCGTCGTCGATGTCGTGCGACCGTCCGGCGATGACACTGTTTCCGTGAAAATCACCCGTGAGAAGATCGATCTGCTGCACATCCCGTTTGCGGGGTTCACACCCGACAGCATCGTCTACATTCGTCTGCTTGATTTCCAGGCCGGCGCCTCCGATGATCTCGAGGCCGCCCTGGATTCCCTGCTCGAACGCAAACCCGACCCGCCGGGTATCATCCTCGACCTCCGCGACAACCCCGGCGGCCTCTTCAGCGAGGCGTACCGAACCGCGAGCCTCTTCCTCGATCCGGGAAAGCTCATCGTCGGCACCGACGCCCGCTCCCGATGGGAAGAAGAACGCCATCATTCAAGCGGCCCGGATATAACGGGTGGATTGCCGCTGGTCGTTCTCGTCGACAAGGGCACCGCGTCGTCGGCCGAAATCGTCGCCGGCGCCCTTCGCCAGCTCGGCCGCGCGCAACTCGCCGGCGACACCACCTTCGGCAAAGGACTCGTGCAGGGGTTCACTCGCTTCAGCGACGGCAGCGGCCTTCGCCTGACCATCTCGCGATACTACCTCGAAGGCGGCGTCTACCTCAACGAATTTGATACCTCGCTGCACGACACCGGTCACGGCCTCGCACCGGATATCCCGCTTGATTTCGTCGATCGCCGCGACTTTCCGCGCGCGCTCGAACAGTCGCTGCTGTTGCAGGAATTCGCGCACGCCCATGAAGACGACATCATCGACCACCCCGAATCCTTCGCACTCGATCAAACCTGGCTCGACCGGTTCCGACAATTCGCCGACGAGCGGGGGTTTGTCTATCGGTCCGATCGAACTGAAGCCGTGCAGGTGATGATTGACATCGCGCAGCTCGAAAACAGCCGGCCCGACGTTCTCGCCGCCGCCGCACGTCTGCACGATATCTCGGCGGCTGAAGACGGCCGCGCGTTTGATGTCTACCGAAGCTACATCGCATCGCGCCTCAAACAGATCGCCTTTGAACGCCGATTCGGATCGTACCGGATGTACCGGGACGTCATCGTCCGCGAAAGACTTGATATCGCCTCCGCCTCCCGCCTGCTGATGGAGAACCGGCCGTGATCGATGAGCTGCTGCTGTTTGTCGGCGGAGCGACGGCCGGACTTGTCGGCGGATATCTGGGCGTCGGCGGCGGCACCATCCTTGTACCGTACCTGACGCTCGTGACCGGTCTCGATATCAAGACCGCCGTACCGGTTTCCCTGGCCGGGGTCGCCGTCAACTCCGTGGCCTCCTCCACGCCATACCTCCGCATGGGCATGGTCGACTTCGAACTCGTGGTCGTCGTATCCGTCTTTATGGTCATGGGCAACATCGCCGGGTCCACGCTCTCCGCAATCGTTTCGCCCGATGTGATCAGGATAATCTTCGCATTGACCCTCGTGTACACCGCGATCACGCTCCTGCGGGGACGGCAGGAAACCGCACGTCTCGACTTCGCCGTCAACCGCCGTCGCGCCATTCTTTTGTCTATCCCGTTCACCCTGCTGATTGGGACCCTCTCCGGGCTCGTCGGCCTCGGCGGCGCCGAACTGCTGATCCCGCTGCTCTACCTGATGACCGTCCTTCCGATGGGTACGGCTCGGGGAACGGCGTTGTTTTCCGTCGGCTTCTCCGCCGCAGCCGCACTCGCGGTCTACCTGACGAGGGGACAGATTGCGCTGCAGGCCATAGCCCCCGTCGTCGTCGGTATCGTGCTGGGAGGCCGCCTTGGCGCGTCGTTTGGCACCCGCGCCCGGCCGCTCGCGGTTCGCGCCGCGTTCTCCATCATGCTCCTGTACCTTGCATACAAACTGGGTTGGATGCCGCTATGGACAATCATGTAAGCGGTCAGAAATTCAATATCCCCCTGCTGGCGCGATCACAAACCGCCCTGGTCATCGCCATAATCATCTGGTTTCTCATCGGCGCGGTCCTCACCCGGATCGGAATCTACCCCCCGAATCTCCCCCCGACCGGACAGATCGGACTGATTGCAATCATCGCCGGTACCTTTGCACGACTCCTGATGGTCGCCGAGCAGTTCCGGCGGGCCCGGCTCTATCGCCTATGGCTGTTATGCTATATGCTCATCCTGCTGATCAGCGCGCCCATCATCGGGGAGCTGGTGCATCGATGAACGTCCAGAGTCACGTGATCTTCTGCGATTTCGACGGTACCGTTGCCCGCCGCGACATCGGCTATCACCTCTTCCGACGGTTCACCGACGGACAGTGCGATACGCTGGTGGCGGACTGGAAATCCGGGAGCCTCTCCACGCGCGACTGCCTGCGGCAGGAAGCCACATGGTTTCACGGTAAGCCCGACGACGTGTATGCCTTCCTCGACGACTTTGACCTCAATCCCGGTTTCACCGAATTCACCCGGCGCGCCGAGCAAAACGGCATACCCCTGTACATCCTTTCCGACGGTCTTGACTTGTACATTGATTTCCTGCTGAGCAAACACGGGGTCGGTCATCTTCCGCGTATCTGCAATCACGCGACCCTCATCGACAGCGGCCTCCGCCTCGAATTCCCGTATCCCGACCCGCACAACACCGGCGGCGGTGTATGCAAAGGCGAACGAATCGCCGAGTACCGTCAGAGACAAAACGGTCCGATTACGGTCATATTTGTCGGCGACGGCCTGTCCGACGTGGACGCCTTGCCCCACAGTGACTTGCTCTTCGCCAAAAAAGACCTCGCTCGATATTGCGACCGACATAATATTCCGTATACTTCGTTTGATACGTTTCATGACGTCACACGGGAGTGTGTCACGCGCTCCCTGTTCCCGATGTAACGCTCTGGAGGACCTGTGAAAGCGATACTCATGGCCGGCGGATTTGGCACCCGGCTGCGACCGCTCACGATAAACCTGCCGAAACCGATGGTTCCGATCGGCAACATCCCGATCATGGAGCACGTCGTTTCGCTGCTCGCGAAACACGGCATCACCAACATCACCTCGCTGCTCTACTTCCAGCCCGAGGAGATTAGAAACTATTTCGGCGATGGTTCGTCATTTGGCGTCACCATGGACTACTGCCTGCCCGACGCCGACTACGGCACGGCGGGCGCCGTGCGCTATGCGCTCGGCGACTGCTCCGAGCGCGTCCTCGTCATCTCCGGCGATCTCATCACCGACTTCGACTTGAGCGAGGCCCTCGCCTGGCACCACGAAAAACGCGCCGAGGCTACCATCCTGCTCACTCATATCGAAAACCCGCTCGCCTACGGCATCGTGATCACCAGCGCCGACGGACGCATCGTCCGCTTTCTCGAAAAGCCCTCATGGGGCGAAGCCTTCTCCGACACCATCAACACCGGCATCTACATCCTGGAACCGACCGCGATTGCCCACATCCCCGTGAACGTCAACTTCGACTTCTCTCAGAACCTCTACCCGCTCATGTTGTCCCGGGGGATGGGACTTTACGGTAAGATCATGGACGGCTACTGGAAAGATGTCGGCAATGTCGGTGAATACCGCCTCGCCCACCGCGATATGTTTGATGGTCTGCTGTCGCTCGATCTCAAAGTCCCCGTGGATGACCAGAACAACGCCCGCGTGTTTAAGGGCGCCAACGTGCGTATCGAGGACTCCGTTCATTTCGCCGGCGCCGTGGTGCTCGGCGACGACGTCTATATCGAACACGGCTCGCAAATAGCCAACTCCGTCATCGGCGATCGCACCCGTATCGGCCGCGACACCCAGCTCAGCGATACCATCATCTGGGCGGACAACCTGATCGGGGCCGAAGTGACCGCCACCGACGCTATCGTCTGCAACCGCTCGAAAGTCGGCAATCAGGCCCGACTCGCCGAAAAAGTCATCGTGTCGGACAACTGCGTCATCGGCGACAAGGCCGTCATCAAAGCCAACTGCAAAATCTGGCCCGGCAAAACGGTCGACGACGGCGCCATCGTCTCCAGCTCCCTTATCTGGGGAGACAAGTGGAACCGCGAACTCTTCACCGACTCCAAGCTCACCGGACTGGCCCTCACCGAAGTCACACCGGAAATGGCGGTGCGCCTCGGCGCGGCCCTCGGCGCCTCCCTCGGCCTCGGATCCTCTGTCGTCACCAGCCGCGATGCCTCGGACTTGTCGCGACTGCTCCGCCGCTCCCTGCTCTCCGGCATCCTCGCGTCCGGTGTCCATGTGGCCGACCTCGAAGCCATGCCGGTACCGATCGTCCGCTACGGACTCTCCCAGGGCCACTACACCGCCGGCATCTACGTGCGCCACAACCCGCTCGACTATCGCTTGATAGACTTTATTCTGTTCGACGGCTCCGGGCTCGATATGCCCACCAACAAACTCAAAAAAATCGAACGCAACTACTTCGGCGAAGATTACGAACGCGCCTCCCTCGACAAAATCGGCCACCTCGAACGCCCCCAGGGAGTGCTCCTCAACTACCGACAGGACTTCCTCGCCGAACTCGATGTCGACCTGATCAGGCGCGCCGGCTTCAAAATCGTCGTCGACCACTCCAACGGACCGTCGTCACTGCTGTTCCCGGACCTCTTCTCCGTCCTCGGCGTTTCGGCCACGGAACTCAACGCCAACCTCAATCCCCGCAAGTTCTCCAGTACGTCCGCCGACCGCACTCAGGCGCTCGTGCAACTGTCCGCTATCGTGTCGTCTATCCGCGCCGACTTCGGTGTCATCTATAACTCGGCCGCCGAAAAACTGACCGTCGTCGACGAAACCGGCGCCCCCCTCGATAACCAGCTGCTGCTGCTGATCGTCACCGACCTCTTCGTCACGGCCATGAAACCCGCAAGGATCGCCGTCCCTGTCGGCGCCTCGATGGGGGTCGAAGAAATCGCCGCCGAATACGGCACCGAAGTGGTCCGGGTCGGCTCCGACCACCGCGCCATGATGGAAGTCCGGCGAGCCGGCCAGGTCGGCTTCGTCGGCGGAACTCGCGGCGGTTTCATCTTCCCCGGATTCCAGATGGGCGCCGATGCCTTGTTCGCAACCTCCAAGATCCTCGAACTGATGGCCCGCACTCGCCTCAGCCTCGCCGATCTCCGCGAAAAATACGACCGCTTCCACCGCCGAAGCGGCTCCGTACCCTGCCCCTGGTCAAAAAAAGGCACGGTCATGCGCAAGCTGATCACCTCGACTCAGGACAAGCGACGGGAACTGATCGACGGCGTCCGCGTCTTCGAAAACGGCGGCTGGGTCCTCATCGCCCCGGATCGCTCCCACGCCTCGTTTAACATCATGGCCGAATCGCACTCCCCCGAGGATTCCGAACGCCTGCTCAAACGCTACGCCGGCTTTGTCGAAGAGAGTCAGGACTAACCCGGCCGCCTGGACCACAAAAGAGGAGCCGCCGGGTTGTGGGGCCCGGCGGCCAATGATAGGTTGGGAACTGAGATGTGATTGACTTAGGCTATTGTGTCTCGGTCAGTCACTTGCTTATACGGACCCCAGAAAACAAGGTTTCACCCGGCCCTCGGTTTTTTTTCGAACCGAACCGCTTTAACCCATTCTTAACCTTGCCATTGGCGCAATTCCTGCTATTTTTAGGCCTTTACCGTCACCCGGTGACGCAGAAAATACATTCCCGCAGGAGCATATCATGGACTACAAGACACGTACGAAAATCGCCCGTATAATCGTCGAGGACGCCGTCCCGGTCGATTCCGAGGTCATCATCCTCGGCTGGATTCGAACGGTACGCGTCAGCAAAAACGTCGCATTTGTCGAAGTTAACGACGGCTCCTGCATCAAAAACATCCAGGGCGTCATCAACGACCCCTCCGCTTTCGCGGTCCTCGACAAGCTGACAACCGGCGCCGCCGTCCGCATGAAAGGCCGCCTGAAAAACTCCGAAGGCAAAGGCCAGAAATACGAAATCGCTGTCTCCGAACTCCAGCTCGTCGGAGCCACCGACGATACCTACCCGCTCCAGAAAAAACGGCACAGCTTCGAGTTCCTGCGCGAAATCGCCCACCTGCGCCCGCGCACCAATACCTTTGGAGCCATCAACCGCCTCCGCTCAAAAATGGCGTACGCCATTCACAAATACTATCAGGAGCGCGGCTTTTACTACATCCACACCCCGATTATCTCCGCCTCAGACTGTGAAGGCGCCGGCAACCTGTTCCGCGTCACCACCCACGACCTCGCCAACGTGCCCCGGATCGACGGCGAAGTCAACTGGGATGCCGATTTCTTCGGATCCGAAGCATATCTCACGGTGTCCGGACAGCTCGAAGGCGAACTGCTCGCCACCGCACTCGGCGACATCTACACGTTCGGGCCGACCTTCCGCGCTGAGAACTCCAACACCTCCCGGCACGCCTCGGAATTCTGGATGATCGAGCCGGAGATGGCCTGGGCCGAACTCGACGACAACATGGACCTCGCCGAGGATTTCCTCAAAAACCTCTTCCGGTTCGCCCTCGATGAATGCGCCGATGACATGGAATTCTTCGATACCTGGGTCGCCAAAGACGAAGAACTGCGCAAGCGACTGGAAAACGTCGTCTCCTCGAAGTTCGAACGAATCAGCTATACCGAAGCCGTGCGGATTCTCGAGAAAGCAAAAGAACCCTTCGAGTTCCCCGTCCACTGGGGCGCCGACCTCCAGTCCGAGCACGAACGCTTCCTGACCGAAAAGACATTCAAGAAACCCGTGATCGTCTACAACTATCCCGACGAGATCAAAGCGTTTTATATGCGCCTCAACGATGACGGCAAGACGGTCGCGGCGATGGACGTACTCGTTCCGGGAGTCGGCGAAATCATCGGCGGCTCTCAGCGCGAGGAGCGACTCGATGTCCTCACCGACCGTATCGTTTCAAAAAAAATCGGCACGCTCGAAAACTACGACTGGTATCTGGACATTCGTCGCTGGGGCTCGGTGCCGCACGCCGGATTCGGCCTCGGCTTCGAGCGGTCGCTGATGTACATCTCCGGCATGGGGAACATCCGCGACGTCATCCCCTTCCCCCGCGTCCCCCGCTGGGCAAAGTTCTAAGAGGTCTCAACCCGCCTGTGGACGACAACGTGCGTCGTGTACGCCCTCGTGCCGGGTGCCCCACCTTTCACGTGGGCTTGGCGGACGACCTGTGAGCGTTTCACAACATACTGAGTCGCCCACCCCCGCCTCGGCGGGCGGGCGTCCCGGGTGGGATTTCTCGGCTATAAACCGGCGAGATGGGTAACACGTTAGACCGGTGACATGGGTGACACATTTGTGACTGTTGGAGAAATAGGATCGTGGCAAAGTATCTGATATCATTCCCCAGTGCTGCAATGAATGTACCCGACAGCGAGTGGGAGGCAGTGGTTCGAGACTCTCATGCGGTGATACGCGAGGCGAAGGAAGCGGGCGTCTACGTTTTCGGCGGTGGCATAGATGAAACAGTACTGCCCGTTCTGGTGTCGGCCAATGGCTCAGTCGCTGACGGCGGCTACCCGTGGGCGCCTCCGCTCAATGGTGGATTCACTGTACTTGAGCTGCCTTCAAGAAAGGAGGCCATCGAATGGGCCGCACGGATCGCAAGAGCGTGTCGCTGTGATCAGGAGCTTCGAGTGTTCATGTTTGATCCAGAGTCGTGAGGTCGGAGTGTTGCTGTACCTTCGACAGGGCCGGGTGCCCCACCTTTCAGGTGGGCACGTGCCCGTGACCTTGGTCACGGCGAACCAACCCCCAAACACAAGATCCTCGTGCCCGTGACCTTGGTCACGGCGAACCAACCCCCCAAACACAAGATCCTCGTGCCCGTGACCTTGATCACGGTGAACCAACCTCCCAAGCACAAGATCCTCGTGCCCGTGACCTTGGTCACGGCGAACCAACCTCCCAAGCACAAGATCCACGTGCCCGTGACCTTGGTCACGGCGAACCAACCTCCCAAGCACAAGATCCTCGTGCCCGTGACCTGGGTCACGGCGAACCAACCCCCAAACGCAAGATCCACGTGCCCGTGACCTTGGTCC